>DSEO01000305.1 GCA_011056635.1 Bacteroides sp. | reverse complement strand
TCCTCCATGGGCAGGAAGGAATCGCCGCCGGATGCATTGATATGGCCTCCGCCCCGGTAATGCTCGGAAGCAATCCGGTTCGTCGGGAAATTTCCCCGGGAACGGAAAGAAACCTTGATGCGGTCTTTCTTCTCCACGAAAAGCGCCGAGAACTTGATACCTTTTACCGAAAACGGGACATTCACGAATCCTTCCGTGTCTCCCTTGCGATGGTTAAAACGCTGGAGTTCTTCGTCGGTAATGCTGATATACGCTGTAGCATATTTTGGAAGAACCACCATCTTCTGCTGGATGCAATATCCGAGCAACCGCATACGGTCCACCGTAAAAGAATCGTACACCCGGCTGAAGATCGCGTCCTTTTCCAGGTCATAGTTCATCAGCTCCCCCACAATATGGAATATTTCAGGATAGCTGCTGGCATAGCTGAAATTCCCGGTATCGGTCATGATGGCCACATAGAGATTGGTGGCGATATCCTTATCGATCAGATCCTCATCGAACATATCTCTCAAAAAAAGGAAGATCATCTCCCCCACCGATCCGCGCCGCGGTTCAGACAGGGTGATGTCTGCAAATGACACCGGATCTTCATGATGGTCGATCAGGATCTTTTTCGCATCGGACCTGAAAAGATGTTGCTTCAGATCGTTCAGACGCTCCGGGTCGTTGAAATCGAGACAGAAAATTAGATCGGCCTTATCCACCAGACCGGCGGCTTTTTCTTTTTTGTAGACGAAGGTGGTGGAAAGTTCAATCCCCGGAAGCCATCTCAGGAAATCGGGTAATCCGTCCGGGATCAATACCTGTGCATCCATCCCTTTTTTCTTCAGGGCCAGTGCCAGTGCGAGGCAGGAACCAATGGCATCTCCATCCGGATTTGTATGGGTCATGATCACCACCCTTTCACTTGTTTCAAGCCAGCTTCTTATCTGTTCTTTTGCTGTTTCACCGACCATTGCAGATCATTAATAAATGGTTTGCAAAGTTAAAAAATAATGGGGGCGCCCCGGCAAACCCGGAATTAATTTGTAAATATGCATGAAAAAAACAGGAAGATGGCAGGAAAAATTACCTTGATGATCATCAAGCCAGGGGCAGTGTCCAGGGGCCTGACCGGAACCATCCTTCACCGCATCTGCAAGGAGGGATTCAGGATCTCGGCACTTAAAATGGTACAGCTTACCCGTAACCAGGCCGAACGGTTCTATGAAGTCCACAGGGGACGTCCTTTTTATGAGGGACTGGTGGAATTTATGACCTCCGGGCCCGTGGTGGCGGGAATCCTGGAAAAAGAGAATGCGGTGGAAGCATACCGCAGGCTGATCGGGGCCACCGATCCCGAGAAGGCTGAAGCGGGAACCATCAGGAAACTATACGCGGAATCGGTCCGTGAAAACGCTGTACATGGTTCGGATTCCGATGAAAATGCGGCAAAGGAGACATCGTTCTTCTTCTCCGTATCGGAACGTTTCTGATCACTTCAGGATAATATCGTCAATGACCTTCATGCCGGCAGCTTCATTGAGCCGCTTGATGAGCGTGTCCTTCATCATGCTCAGTTCATTCCTCACCACCGACGAGTGGAGGGTTACAAATAACTTCCTGTTCCGGATCTGCAGGCCCTTGGTTTTTCTGGCGATGCCGATACCCAGCAAACTTTCCCAGGATTTCATGAGCCTGTATTCTGCCAGCCCCCTTTCCAGGCGGTTGGCTTTGACATACTGATCCAGGAGCGAGTCTATTTTCTGGATATCCTTTTTCTCCATATCAAGCATCCATTGACTTCACCTGTCCGCCCGAAAAAATTCGGAACACGCTGTGATCCGCAGGGATCTCTTTGAGAATATTCAGCAGGCGCGATTCATTGGTATCGGTGATAAAGATCTGGCCAAAATTGTTCTCCGCCACCAGCCGGATGATCTGTTTCACCCGGTAAGCATCGAATTTATCAAAAATATCATCAAGCAGCAGAATGGGAGGAACTTCCATCAGCTTCCTGATAAACTCAAACTCCGCCAGTTTCAGTGCCACAAGGAAGGTTTTCTGCTGCCCCTGTGAGCCGTTCTTTTTCAGGCTGTGATCCCCAAGCTCCATTCCCAGGTCATCCTTATGGATCCCGAAAGTGGTGTACTGCAGGAAGCGGTCCTTGTCGATGGATTGTTTTAATCCCTCCCTGAAACCCATATGCTGAAGCTGCGCCTGGTATTCCAGTGTCACATTTTCCCGGTTCCCCGACACCCGGGTGTAAAAATTGTCGAAAACCGGAAGGAGATCTTCCACAAAACGACACCGCTCATCATACAGGGGTTCGCCGTGCCGGACAAGCTGTTCATCCCATATCGCCAGCATGTCCCGGCTGAATTTGCTTTTTGCAGCCAAATCTTTCAGCAGGGAATTCCGCTGGGTAAGGGCCCTGTTATAACGGATCAGGTTTTCCAGGTAAACCCTGCTGTATTGGGCGATCACCCCGTTCATGAATTTTCTCCGCTCTTCGCTTCCCCCGTTGATAAGGATGCTGTCGAACGGGGATATCATCACCAGCGGGATCAGTCCGATGTGTTCCGAAAGTTTCTGGTATTCTTTCTGGTTCCTTTTGAACTGTTTCTTTTTCTGCTTCCGGATCCCGCAGTAAATGTTCTCATCCTTCCCCAGCCTGTCAAAGATCCCCTGGATCACACAGAAATCCTGTCCGTAGGTGATATTCTGGGTATCTACCGGATTCAGGTTGCTCTTACAGAGGGCCAGGTAATGCACCGCATCAAGGATGTTTGTTTTCCCGACCCCGTTTTCTCCCACAAAACAGTTGATTTTCGCGTTGAAAGCGATTTCAACCTGCGAATAATTCTTGAAATTGACCAGGGAAAGTGATTTCAAATGCATACGCAAAATTACTATTTTTTATTACTTTTGCGGAAGTTTTTAAACCCCACATAAATCACCAGATGGCCAAGAAAAAAAGTGTGAAGCAGAGTGACAAGAACCTCGAAGGCATTGAACAGGCACTGACCAGGTCCGAACAGTTCATCGAGGACAATCAGAAAATACTGACTTATGTCCTGATCGGAATCGTGGCTTTGCTCCTGCTTATTATCGGCGGGAACAGGTATTATCTGAAACCGCATAACGAGGAAGCGGCAGCTGACATGTTCTATGCGGAACGTTTTTTTGAGATTGACTCGTTCAACCTGGCCCTGAACGGATATGGCACCTATCCGGGATTTCTTGATATCATAGATGAGTACGGTTTTACCAGATCAGCCAAAATTGCCCGCTATTACGCAGGGATATGCTATCATCACCTGGGGGATCACCAGGCCGCACTGAAGTACCTGAACAAGTTCAAAACGAAAGACCTGCTCGTGGGTGCTGCCAAATACAGCACCATCGGAGATGCACATGTGGAACTGGGAGAGCTGGAGGAAGCCATAGAGGCCTACCGGACAGGGATCAAAAAATATGAAAACAACTACGCTACTCCCATCATGCTGAAAAAACTGGGCATTGCATGTGAGGAAGCAGGGGAATTGCAGGGAGCGCTGGAAGCATACCGGTCCGTCGAGCTGAAATATCCCGAATCCCCTGAAGGAAGGGAAATAAAGAAATATATCGGACGCGTGGAAATAAAAATGTCCCTCTGAGCCCATGGCTTCAAACTTGAAGAATCTGTCCGATTATGACCCTGCCGCCATTCCTGACGGGTCACAGCTGAGGATCGGTATCGTTGTTTCCGAATGGAACGAGGAGATCACCGCGGCTCTGCTGGAAGGAACCCTGAACACACTAAAAAAACACGGGGTTTCCACGGAAAACATATTCACCAGGAGTGTGCCGGGAAGTTTTGAGATCCCTTACGGAGCGCGCATTGTGGCAGATCTCTACTCACCCGATGCAGTGATCTGCCTGGGGTGCGTCATCCAGGGGGAAACCAGGCACTTTGACTATATCTGCCAGGGAGTGACCCATGGCATCACCGAACTGAACCTTGACTACAACATCCCTTTTATTTTCGGTATCCTGACCACCGATAATCTGGACCAGGCAAAAGACCGTGCAGGGGGCAAACATGGCAACAAGGGTGATGAGGCTGCCATTACCGCGCTTAAAATGAGCGCATTGAGAAACCGGTAAACCGTCGGTGAAACGGTCGGTCGCACCCGTAAAAGCATACGAAGTGGTTTATTTGCGCTTCTTGGGCAGGGATTTCCGGCCCGATTGCTGTCTCTGCTGTTGTTTCTGTATCTCTTCGAGCCTTCTGGCGAGTCCTGACTTCTTAACGGGCTTGTTCTTCTTTGCGTTAATCTTCTGCAGTATCTTTTCCTCGTCCACAAGAAATCGTTTGAACAGGAAATTCTGGAGCAATGTGATCACATTGGCAAGAAAATAATAATAGGTGAGCCCGGCTGAGAAATTGTTGAGGATCAACATAAACATGACTGGCATGATGTACATCATGGTCTTCATGCCGGGCATCTGGCTGCCTCCTGCAGACGCCTGATTGCTCCAGCGCATGGAGAGCATGGTGGTAACAGTCATCAGCAGGGTAAAGAGACTTACATGGTCTCCGTACATGGGTATATTGAACGGAAGATCCAGAATGGAGTCATAGGTGGAGAGGTCGTTTGCCCACAGGAATTTTTCCTGCCGCAGCTCAATGGAGGTGGGAAAGAACCGGAACATGGCGTAGAGGATCGGGAACTGCAGCAGCATGGGAAGGCACCCTCCCATGGGATTGGCTCCCGCCCGCTTGTAAAGGTCCATGGTGGCCTGCTGCTTCTTCATGGCATCCTCCTTTTTGGGATACCGCTCACTGATCTCATCCACCTGGGGTTTGAGTACCCGCATTACCGCCTGGGACTTGTAAGACCGGAAAGTAAGCGGGAAAAGGCCTATCTTGAGAATCAGCGTGAGCAACAGGATGATGATCCCGTAGTTATCAATCCAGTTGTTGAGCCAGTTGAAAATGGGAATGATCACGTAGGCATTGATCCATTTGATCATCGAACCTCCCACGGTGACCACGTTCTCCAGTTTCAGATCGCCGTACCCCTTCAATGTGACAAAATGGTTCGGTCCCATGTAAAGCCGCATCCCGATGGTCTGGTCGCCGGACCTGTCATAGGGCATGTCAATGGATGAGGCGAAGCGCCTGACATACTTCCCCGGCTCAGAGAAACGCTGCTGATAAATATATGCACCGTCAAAGTATTCATCGGCGATGATGATGGTTGAAAAGAACTGTTGGCCGAATGCAATCCATTGAATCCGTGTGGTCTCGGTGGTCTCCTCCACCTCTTTCTTTGACCGGAGTTTGAAGTTCTCCACATCACCCTGGTGATATTTATAGTAGAGATTGGTGTACATGGCTTCATTCTGGTAGCCTTTCTCATGAGAAGGTGCGTAGAAGTCGATGTTGAACTGCATCCGGTCCGTTCTGTACTGATCCAGGCCCTTCAGGCGGAGGTCGAAATCAACCATGTAATCGTCCTCGAACAGTCTGTATATAAAGGCTATGGAAGCCGTATCGGAGACATTCATGCTCATGGTAAGCTGCTGGAAGGAACGCCCATCCGCTGCTTCCAGGTTTTCGATCTCGGGGGTGAAATAGAGCTCACCGGTGCTGATGCTCCGGTTATTGGCAAAGAACTGGAGGGTAAAGATGGTAGAATCCCCGTCAAACAGGATCAGGGGCAGCGAATCGTGGGTCTGGTACTCTTTGAGCTGGACAGTATAAGGTCTTCCTCCAAGGGTTGAAAAGGTGAGTTTCAGCAATTCATTTTCCAGGACCACTTTCTGCTCTTCACCCACTGCACCGGCTATAAAATCTCCCAGCGATTCCGCTTTTCTTTCAAGGGAGATACTATCTTCCTGCTGCCCGGGCAAGGGAGTGACGGCCTGTTCGTTCTGCTGCTGCATTCTTTCAGCCTCCCTGATCTGTTCCACCCGGGCTATGGAATCGAGCCTTCTGCGCTCGACCATCTGTGCTTCGCGTGCCGGCTTCGTGAATATACTGTACCCCACCAGGATCAGCCCGATCAACACAAGTCCCACAATCGTATTTCTGTCCATATTCAGGTGATTATTTCAGGCACAAAAGTAATGGTTTATTTCAGTTCTGCTGCAGCCTTGATAAATGCAATGAACAGCGGATGCGGGTTGAGCACCGTGCTCCTGTACTCGGGATGAAACTGTGTCCCCACAAACCAGGGGTGGCCGGTCAGTTCCATGATCTCCACCAGTCCACTCTCCGGATTGATCCCCGTGGATATCAATCCCTTTTTCTCATATGCTTCTAAGAATTCGTTGTTAAACTCGTATCGGTGCCTGTGCCGTTCACGCACAAGTTCAGCATCATATGCCCGCTGAACCCTGGATCCCTTTTTCAGTGCACAGGCATACCCCCCCAGTCGCATGGTGCCCCCCTTCTCTGTAACCCCCTTCTGCTCCTCCATCAGATCAATCACGGGGTGACTGGTCATGTTGGTCATTTCTGTGGAGTGGGCGTCAACATATCCCAGCACATTCCTGGCAAACTCGATTACAGCACATTGCAGCCCCAGGCAAATCCCGAAAAACGGGATCCTGTGCTCCCTGGCATATTTTACGGAAAGGATTTTCCCCTCAATACCACGATCGCCGAATCCAGGCGCAACCACAATACCCTGATACCCTTCCAGCTTATCGCTTACATTTTCCGCAGTCACCATTTCAGAATGAATGCAGGTAACTTCCACCTTCACCCCGTTTGTGGCGCCCGCATGGGTGAGTGACTCAATGATGGATTTGTACGCATCGAAGAGTTCCACATATTTCCCCACCAGCGCAATCCTGACCCTCACTTCAGAGCCTTTCAGCTTTTTAACAAATTCTTTCCAGGCATTCAGATCCGGTGCGCCGCTGGTAGTAATTTGCAGGTGTTTCAACACAATCACATCAAGCCGTTCTTCCTGCATCAGGAGGGGGACCTCGTAAATGGTGGATACATCAATGGACTGGATCACTGCATCCAGCTCCACGTTACAAAACAGTGCCACTTTTTTTCTGAGGTCCCTGTTTAGTTCATGCTCGGTTCGCAGGACCAGCACATCCGGCTGAATCCCGTTTTCCAGCAAAACTTTGACCGAATGCTGGGTGGGTTTGGTCTTCAACTCTCCCGAGGAGGAGAGGAAAGGGACAAGCGTCAGATGGATGTAAACCGTATTCTCATCACCCAGGTCCCACCGTAACTGCCTGACTGCTTCAATATAGGGCAGGGATTCAATGTCTCCCACCGTTCCCCCGATCTCCGTGATGATGATGTCATATTCTCCTTTCCTTCCCAGCAAAGTAATCCTTCTTTTGATCTCATCGGTAATATGCGGGATCACCTGAACGGTCTTACCCAGGTAGTCACCCCTCCGCTCTTTGTTGATCACCGACTGGTAGATCCGCCCGGTGGTCACATTGTTCGCCTGGGAGGTCTGGATATCGAGGAATCGTTCGTAATGCCCGAGGTCCAGGTCCGTTTCGGCCCCGTCATCCGTTACATAGCATTCACCGTGTTCATAGGGATTCAGCGTTCCGGGATCCACATTGATGTAAGGGTCCAGTTTCTGGATGGTGACCCTGTAACCTCTTCCCTGCAATAACCTGCCGAGGGAGGCAGAAATAATACCTTTACCAAGGGAGGATGTCACACCCCCTGTAACAAACACATACTTCGTGTGACCCAAAAGACTCAGAATTATATTCGGGGCAAAAGTAAAGATTTAATTTTAATTTTCATTTTCCAAATCATCGAGGATGCGAATCTTGGTCTCCAGTATCCTGATCCGCATATGCGCAGATTCAATCCTGTCATTATATCCCTGGATGGTATCTTCAGAACTCTCTGATTGCTTGATGAATCCGATGTTATTCTCCCATACCCCGATATCATTCCGCAACTGCTGCAGTTTATTTACCAGTTTATCGCGCTCATAGTTCAGTTTCGTTTCGGAACGGGGCGAATTCAGCATGCCTCTGATCCTGTTGCGGAACTTGAACAGACTTCTTTCCGATTCATCCATCCCGACTTTTTTCATGAACCGGTCCAGTGCCATGCGGAACTGGTCCCTGATGGAATCCTTCTTATTGGAAGGGACATATCCGATTTCGTTGAACCGGGTCTGGAACTGCTCCAGGGCTTCCAGGTTTTTCTCATGATCACTCAAAGGAACATATGCGTCCATTTCCCCGATCAGTTGCTCTTTGGCTTTCAGGTTATCATCAAAAGTGGAATCGATGTGCTCGAAGTAATTGGATTTCCTGGAGAAAAACTTATCACAGGCAGCCCTGAACCGTCTCCACAATTTATCGGCATCCTTCCTGGGTACCTTCCCGATCTCCTTCCATTGTCGCTGAAGGCGGATCAGCTCATTGGTGGTCTCCTTCCAGGCATCTGAATCGCTCAGGACTTCTGCTTTCTCGACGATCTCCAGTTTGCGCTTCAGGTTTTCTTTCTGGTCTTCCAGGGCTGCTGCATAAAATTTCCCCTTCTTATCAAAAAATTCATCGCAAGCACGCCTGAACCGGGCATAGATGACGTTATTATCCTTTTTCGGAGCATAACCGATGGCTTTCCAGGATTTCTGAATTTCCAGGATCTGGTTGGTCCTTTCGATCCATTCTCCGTGGGAACTGTATGTTTTTTCTGCAATGGCCTCTGTTTGTTCGCACAACGCTTTTTTCCTTTCCAGGTTTTCCATCAGGGATTCTCTGTATTTCGAATGGTATTCCTGGTGTTTCCTGTTGATGTGCGTACTTGCCTTCTTGAATCTTTCCCAGATCTCTTCCCGGTTCTCACGGGGTACCGGGCCGATTTCACGCCAGCGGGCATGGTAGCGTTGCAGGGTTTTAAAGGCATGGATCACGTTGGGTTCGCTGTCAAGCGCCTCGGTTTTCTCACAGAGCTGGATCTTGAGTTCAAGATTCTTTTTCAGATCCAGGGCACGCAATTCCCTGTTAATGTTTACATAATCATTGAATTTATCCAGGAAATAATTATAGGAATCCCAGAGGTCCTTCAAGTGTTGCTGGGGAACGATTCCGATCGAGAACCACTTCTTCTGAAGATTTTTGAATTTCCTGAAGGTGGACTCAAAGGATTCCTGTCCTTCCATCAGCATCCGCATGGCTTCCAGGATCTCCTGTTTCTTCTGAAGGTTCTCCTGTTTTGTCCTTTCCAACTGCTTTGTGTGTTCAGCCTTCAGGCTCCTGTATTTCTTCAGCAGTTCCTTCAGTTCTGACTCCGCCGGATCATCAGCAGGTTTAAAATCTTCAAGGTTCCCTCCCTCTTCCAGGAATTTTTCCTTCTTTTCCTCCATGGAGGCATGGTACTGGAAGTAAAAAGCATCCCTGATCTCCTGGACCTCCCTGCGAAGATTGAATTTACCCGGATTATCCAGTTTTTCGCGAAGCAGCTTCACAAGATCCTCTTTGCTCAGCAGTGTGTAATTGACGCGCGCTTCCTCATCCTCCTTTTCTTCCTGGTCTTCCCTGTCATCCTGGTCATCCTGGTCTTCCTGGTCATCTCTCTCCAGCGCATCATAGGAATCATTTCGCATCCTTTCCTCCAGGTCATCGATCAGGCGGATCTGTATGCGGGACACGGGGGAGCCGGTCTCTTGGGAATCGGTTTCCTGGGAATCGGTTTCCTGGGAATTGGGTTCGCCGGAATTGGTGTCTCCGGGAACGGTTACTTCGGGATCGGTCACTTCGGGTTCGGTGTCTTCCGGCCCGGACCTGACCGCAATGACGTCATCCATGGTGGGCTCAGCAGGAGGCGGATCCGGGTTCTCCTGTACCGGTTGTGCAGTCTTGCTTTCTGTATCCTCTTTTAGTGGTTGTTCTTTGTTGTTTTCTTCTTTTTGCTGATCAGATTGTTTTTCTTCAAGAGGATCTTTTTCATCATAGTGTTTCATGACGGGTAGAGGGTTACTGAGCGCGCTAATCGACACAAATTACTTAAATTAAACGTAAATGGTCACTTTTTGACCATAAAAGTGCCATTATCCTCTATGGATAACAAACGAATTGTGCGAAAGTTTTATTTCACAGAACTCTTCAGGATCAAATTCTTATCTTAGCAAAAAATCCAGCCTGGATGCGCATCGATATCATCACCGTGTTGCCCGGATTGCTCGAGGGTCCCATGCAGCATTCCATTGTCAAACGTGCACGTGACAGAGGACTTGTGGAAATCTGCATTCACGATTTGCGTGATTTTTCCCAGGATAAACACAGGAGGGTTGATGATTATTCTTTCGGGGGGGATGCCGGCATGGTGATGCGCATCGAGCCCATCGACAGGGCCATTTCCCACCTGACCGCACAGCGGTCATACGATGAGATCATCTATACCAGTCCCGACGGCAGGAAATTCAATCAGCAAGAGGCCAACAAACTTGCGCTTGCAGAAAACCTGGTCATTCTCTGCGGACATTACAAGGGGATCGACCAGCGCGCCAGGGATCACCTGATCACCTGCGAATATTCCATCGGGGACTTTGTGATGACCGGGGGAGAACTGGCGGCCGCTGTGATCACCGACGCGGTTGTGCGTATCCTGCCCGGCGCCATTTCGGATGAAACATCGGCGCTTACCGACTCCTTCCAGGACGGGCTGCTCGCACCCCCGGTATACACAAGGCCCGCTCAGTACAAGGGATGGAGCGTTCCGGAAGTGCTGCTTTCAGGACATGCCGCAAAAATCGAAGCCTGGAAACATGCACAGTCCCTGGAGCGCACCAGGAGACTCAGGCCGGATTTGCTGAATGACAGGGAGAAATGATATATAGCGGGACAGCACCAAGATCCACGGTTCATACCCCATCTGCACCCTGTTCGGAATACCTGCTGCACAGCCGGGTAAAATCGCAGTACCTGCAATGTGTCTCATTCGCCGTCTGGCTGAAAGGAATGGCGGGGTCGTACATGCGTTCAAGTACTGCCCGCAAACGGATGATGAATTCTTCTTCAATCGCACGGAAATCCTCCACGGGCGCGGCACCGGAATAAGTTCCCATAATCAGCCTGGGATCGAAATCCCTGGTGTACAGTTCGCGCATGATATAAATTCCGGGTGTGATCCTTTCACCGGGGTACTTTCCGGCGATGATCCATGCATAGAACAATACCTGCAGCGCAGCCCCGTTCCTGCCGGGAGCATCCGGATCAAACAATCCTGCTACATTGGAAAATCCCAGTTTTGCCTGTCCGGTCTTGTAGTCAATCACCCTTAGGTTGCGGCCCACGAGATCGACCCGGTCTATCTTGCCTCCAAGCATGATGCGACTGGTTCCCCTTCCGGTACGCACCTCCAGCGCTCTTTGGTACTTTTCTTCGGTGGATACCAGCCGGAACGGAGCGATCCCGGTATCCGTTTCAAGGATCTTTTTCAGGTACTTGAGCATGACCCGGACGGTGATCAGGTTCCTGCCCTCGATCCGGGCATACCTGTCCCCCCTGAAATGATGTGCAATGAAAGCTTCCTCAAGCACTTTTTCCGGCCTGCCGGAGTCCAGCAGCGACAACAGCGCTTCCTGATCGAGCGTACTGTTCCCCTCCTCAAGGATACGGCTGTAGAGACGATGGATGCTCTCATGTACCACCGTGCCGAAATTTGCCGCATCCACCTCCTCCAGGACTTCCTCAGGTTCACCGATCCCCGCAATGTACCGCAGGTAGAATCTCAACGGACAGTCCAGGTACGTGTTAATGGCCGAAGGGGACAGGTATTTTCCTGACTCAGACCCCTCCAGGTACTGAGCCAGTACTGCATCTGCCGTATCCGTGTGACCGATGGTAAGCGGAATGGTTTCCTGGGCCCTTACCTCCAGCCCGGGCCTGATAACCCTCAGGTTGTGCTCATACATCAGCTGGGTAAGGTACCGGCTCATCTCCCCGCTTCTCACCCCTTCCGATTTGCTGTTGAAAAGCAAATCCACCTTTTCGGCGCGCTGAATAAGCCTGTAGAAGTAATAGGCATACATGGCATCCATATCCTCCCGGACTGGCATCCGGTATGCATTCCTCAGTGCATACGGAATAAACGAATGGCCATGGTGGGCACGGGGCATGATCTCCTCATTCATGGACAGCAGGATCACATGCCTGAAGTCAAGCAGTCTGGTCTCAAGGATCCCCATGACCTGCAGGCCGGCAAGGGGTTCTCCCTCAAACGGCACCCGGAGGATGGCCAGGATCTTCCGGAAGAGCCGGATCAGGGTCGCACTGCTGAGGCCGGGCCTGGAAAGCACCAGTGACTCCAGTTTATTCAGCTGGACCAGGATCTGGAAAATGAATTCCCGGTCAAGATCCCGGTGCATCCGGTCCTCCCGGTCGGTTTGCAAATCCAGCAGGTGCTGGTAGATCTGCCTGAAATACCCGATGAATCCGGGGCCTCCCTCCATCCGCCGGAAGATTTTCCGTTCCAGTTCACCCTTAAACAGTGTTTCATTCACAAACACCATGTTCCTGCCGGCAATCTCACTGAGAAGCTGCGGGATGGCATCGTCCTCCGTCCTCCCCATACAGGGATGCGCAAGGATGGATGTAACATCCCGGTGGTAGAACTGGTCCGGACCCTCCCTGCCCTTCCTGACATTTTGCTGTAGCGTGATCAGCTGATCGGTGAAACTGAACAACGGGGCGTGGGACATGGGAAAACCCATGGTCACGTTGATCTCCTGATAACCGGAAGGCAGGGACATAATGACGGGCATCAGAAGGTCTTCATCACACAGGACCACCGCGGTATCCGTGCAGTCCCCGCTCAAGCCGTCGCCCTCCGTCTCCAGTATCCGGTACACTGTTTTTGCCTGCAGGACATCGGTGGGAAGATCCAGGATCCTGAAATCCTTTTTCCTCTCCAGTCCGCGAAAGGTTTCCAGCGCCATGGGTTCGGGAAATTGTTTCAGGTTCTTCCTCAGGAACCTGCCTGCTTCCCATGTCGCGTCCTCCACATAACGGTGGTCATAATCCCAGAAGAACATGGCACCCCTTTCCCTGAGCCAGGAAAAAATCCTTTCCTCACAACGGTTCAGCGCATTGAACCCGACCACGATCACCCGGTTGCCCTCCCGCCATTCCAGGCCGCCTGTATCGATCCGGTCTGCTATCTCCCTGTACTGCATGCCGGAAGTACCCAGCCCCTGCCGGCCGAGTGTTTCCCGCAGCCGGTGATACAGCACCGGCAGCAGGTCCCACAACGCAATGAATTTTTCTTTCTCCGGTGTTTGACTGCCCGCATGAAAACCTGACCAGAACCGGCGGATCAGCCGGATCTGCTCCGGGTCGAGCCCTGCCAGGGGAGCCTCCAGTTCTTTCAGGTCCGCGATATTCCTGAAGATCATATCCACATCCACCCGGTACTTGTCCAGGTCGTCAAAATCGGTGATCATCATCTCCCCCCAGTAATAAAAATCATCGAAATGATCCGGCTGCTGGACACAGTCACGGTACAGATCATACAGCATGAACTGAAGCTCCACGGGATCTGGTTTTTTCAACAGGCTCAGCTCGTCGATGAAATCGCTGACCGGATAAATCCGGGGGGCCCACATCACCTGGCCGGCATGGGTGGCGAGATGCCGCTGGAGGAACAGACCCGACCGGCGGTTGGGCAGGATCAGGCTGCACCCGCCCAGCTCCCTTCCGAAGGATCTGATCAGGTGAATGGCCAGTGTTTCCAGGAACGGCTGCATCTGTTCATTTTGAAGGTTGATACTTTCTTCCCTGCCAGGTATCTCTTTCCTCCAGGAGCTTTTCGAAATTTTTCAAGACCATGTCGTACCGTACTCCCCAGCTTTTCCCGACAGCCATTCCGGGAGCCGTTTCTCCCGCGATGCGCTCGATCACCAGAGCCGGATTCAGCAGTTCAACGATTTCCACCATCAGCTCCAGATAGCTATCCATTGTGAAATTGAAAAATGCGTCAGGCTCCCGCAGATATTCCTGTGCCATGGGGGTCCCTTTGATCAGCTGCAGCTGGTGGTACTTGATGTTGTTCAACGGCCATTCGGAGAGTTTTCTGGCACCATCGAGAAAATCCTCCCGGGTTTCCCCGGGAAGACCGATAATCATATGGCCGCCTGTCCGGATCCCCCTTCGGGCAGTTTCATCCACAGCCCAGCGGGTCTTTTCCACGCCATGTCCCCTGTTCACCCTGACCAGGGTCTGGTCCAGCAGCGATTCGATGCCGTACTCCAGCATCACATAGATCCTGCGGGAAAGTTCCCCGAAATAATCGAGTTTTTCCGGGTCCACGCAGTCGGGCCGTGTTCCCACAACAATTCCCACGATCCCCGGGAAGCCGATGGCCTGTTCATAGATACCCTTCAGGGTCTCCAGGTCCGCATACGTATTGGAATAAGCCTGGAAATAGGCGATATACCGATCTGCTTTCCTGTACCGTTTCCGGTGAAAAGCCATCCCTTCCCCGAGCTGCTGACGGATCGGCTTCTCCGGGTCGTTGTAGGAGGGATTGAATGCACGGTTGTCGCAGAAAGTACATCCCCCGTAGCCGCAGGTACCGTCACGGTTGGGACAGGTAAACCCGGCATCCAGGGTGATCTTTTGCACGCGTCCCCCGAAACGCCTTCTGAAATAATCGCTGTAGGTATTGATCCTTCGTTCCGTTCCCCATGGATAGCTCATGCTTCTGCCACTTTGATGGTTCTGCCCAGGTTCACATACCAGAGATAACCCTCCACCCCGGAATAACCCATGGAACCGAGCTGTTCCACATACTCCTTTACCTGCGAATTGTAAGCCGGTCGCTCCACCCGTCCAAATTTAAAATCCACCACTGTGATCCGTTCCCTGTCCACGATCACGCGGTCGGGACGGATCACCTTTCCGTTTCCGCAGAGAATGCTCCTTTCGTTATAGATCCTGCGTCCCCCTTCCTCCATAAACCAATCTCTGATCCCGGGTTCTGTGATCATTCCGGAAATTTTTTTCCCGAGCTCCAGCCGTTCCTTCTCCGGGATCAGTCCGTTCCGCTGCATGGCAAGCAGAACGGGTTCCAGATCCTTTCCGGTCACGATCCCGGAGAAGATCCTGTGCATGACCGTTCCGTAAGCCACCCTGCTGCTGAATTTACCTTCCTCGTCCACAAAATATTCATCGCTCCGCAACCGTACACTGAGCGACCTGTTCCTCCTGACAACGGGATAGGTGGTGAATTTCCAAAATGCATCCGTTACGGATTCTTCCCGCTCTTCCCGGCGCAGGCTCCCGGTATGGATACCGCTACCGGACAACAATCCTTTCCACGGGTTCAGGAACGGAGGTTCGGAGGGCTCCTTTTCAAAAGCAGCCAGGACCAGGTCGCCCGAATGACTTATCTGCTGGCCCGTGTTTCCCGGAACGGTGCCCGAAGTCCCCTCCTTTGCCGGGTGCTGCGGGATACCCACGTACAGTGCATCCTTCGCCCTGGTGAAGGCCACATACATCAGGTTCAGATTGTCCATGTACCCTTTCATGCGTTCGAGGAAATAATCAGCACTGAACAGGGTATCCTTCATGGAACCGGTGAATCTTACAGGAACCACAGGCACCCTGCTGAAGGGTGTCCCTGCCGTCTCGCACCAGAGAAAATTCAACTTTCTCTGATCGGTGGTGATCTCCCAGTCGCAGAAAGGGACCAGAACACATTTAAATTCCAGTCCCTTGGCCTTGTGGATGGTCAGGATCCTGGTGGCATTCAACTCCTCCGAGACGGAAATGCTGTGCACTGAACCGTGCTGCTCCCAGTAATCCAGGAATTGTACGATACTCACCGGCTCTCTTCGCTGGAGATCGATTACCAGGTCCTGGAGCGCCTGGATGTATGGCAGATCCTCCGCTCTCTCCGCCAGTCCGAATAGCTGGATCAAAGTTTCTATCAGCTCGTAAAGGGGGAGCTGCCTGAGGATCCCCTTCCGTTCCAGGAATGATGCGGGAAGGTGGCTTTCACCACCCTCCGGTGGAACAAACAGCGTATCGGGACTGACATGCTTCACCGCGCCTGTCAGCATGCACTGGTATTTCAATTCGGCCGCATTCAGGAGATCCCCGGGACGGACCAGGAAATGCAGTGCCGAGACCAGCATGGAAACGGATACATTGTGTATCAGCAGAAGCGATTCATTGGAGATGAGCCTGAAATAATAGCGGTCACCCGACTGACGGGCATGCTGAAGAAGCTTCCGGGCGATCCTGACCCCCTCTTTCCTGGTCCGCACCAGTATGGCAATATCCCCGGGTTCAATCCCTTCCCTGCGGATCTCCTCGATCCACCCGGGGATCCGCTCCAGCACCCGGTCATGAAAAGAAAGATCCCCCCCGTCGCTGAATAGTTCCAGATGGATCAGTCCCCCGGTTCCTGCCTTGTCTTCGGGGATCTCCTGGACCGCATCCGCATAGGCTTCCTGGAAGAGACTGACCCGGGATTCGGCCAGGTCCGCATCCAGGCCTGATCCATGCAGTTCCTCCCGGATCTGCCGGGCCAGGATTTCGGGAACGAGCTGGAACAGGGAGTTGTTGAACCGGATGATCTGTTCGCTGCTCCTGTAGTTTTTCCTGAGCGGTTCCACATGGATTTCCTGGTGCCGGAAATCCTTTTCCAGCTGCGAAGCAAGGATCTTCCAGTCCGAATTCCTCCAGCGGTAAATGGATTGTTTTACATCTCCCACAACAAGGTTCTCGTGGCCCGAAGCAAGGCTGTTATCCAGCAGCGGTTTGAAATTATCGTACTGGAAAACAGAGGTGTCCTGGAATTCATCCAGCATGATGTGATTGAAGCGGGTGCCGGTCCTCTCATAGATGAAAGGGACCTGGTTGCCCGCAATGATGCCCCGCAGAAAACGGCCTGAATCGGCCATCAGGAAAATATTCCGCTCCCGGGTATAGGTATTGACCCTTTCCAGCAGATCGCCCAGGATCCCCAGCGTGTAAAAGTTTTCCCGTATCACCCCGGCCGTATTGAGGATCACCTGCTGCTTGAACAGCAAGGCGAGCGTGGGCATCAGGGTCTCAACTGTGAAACTGGCCTGCTCCCGGGATGCTGTTTTGTTCAGCCATTTTTCCGGAAGGGTGATGGCATCGATCCGCGAAGGAGTGAAATTGAGGTCTGTGCCGGCGGCTGCATCCCGGAAAAGGGAGGCAACCGATCTCTCCTTCTGCCTGAAATCCGCAATTTCCAGTCCCCGCTCCCGAAGCTGCTCCATGGACCAGTCGCCGGTTTGCCGGATCTTGTCCCTGGCTTCTTTCTCCACCCTGTTCAGATCCTCCAGGTACCCCTCCAGCTGTTCCTTCTCGAGCAGGGAAAGATCCATGTGAAGGGACAGATGCTGGAAAGTCTCCCGGAAAAGCTGCATGCCAAGCTGGATGATGTCGGCCTTGAAATTCCACGACCTGGCGTCTTCGATCCTTTCTTCTGCAAACCGGATCAGCCATTCCTGCAATGTTTCATGACCGGAAATATCCTGGAAAAGCTGATCCACCGCCAGGGACAGGATGCGGCGATGATCCAGTTCCAGGTTATATCCCGGCTGGATCCCGATCTCACGGGTGAAGGAACGGATGACAGACTGAAAAAATTTATCAATGGTCTCCACGGAGAATCCGGAATAATCATTCAGGATGGCATCGATCAGCTGTGCCGCTCTCTCCCGGATCCCATCCGCATCCATCCCGGTCATCTTCATCAATTCAGAGCGTTCGCTGTCCGCCTGATCCTCCGACCGGCCGGACAGGGCATGCAGCCGGTTCAGGATCCTGTGTTTCATTTCTCCCGCGGCCTTGTTGGTGAAGGTCACCGCCAGGATATGCCTGTGCATACCGGGGAACCGGAACAACAGGCGCAGGTATTCCAGGGTCAGCTGATAGGTCTTGCCCGACCCCGCAGATGCTTTGTAGATTCTCAGGGGAGACATTACGTAAATATAGAATTCATTTTTGTTATTTTTGTCCCCAAAAGCAGGGTTTTGGCCAAACGGGTTGTTGTAGGTTTATCGGGCGGAGTGGATTCAAGCGTGGCCGCTTATCTGCTCAGGGAACAGGGTTATGATGTGACCGGTCTGTTCATGATCAACTGGCATGACCGGACCGGGGTGATCGATGCCGACTGTCCCTGGGAGGAGGATGTGGTATTCGCCGAACTGGTGGCAAAAAAGCTGAAGATCCCGTTCCATGTGGTGGATCTCAGCGGTCCTTACCGCCAACGGGTCATCGATTACATGTTCTCGGAATACCAGAAAGGACGAACACCCAATCCGGACGTGCTGTGCAACCGGGAGATAAAATTTGATGCCTTTTTCAAAGCAGCAGAAGCGTATGAGCCGGATTTTGTGGCCACCGGTCATTACTGCAGGAAGGAGATCACCCCCACCGATGGCGGATCCCGCTTTCACCTGCTTGCAGGTGTGGATCCAGCCAAGGAGCAGAGTTATTTCCTCTGCCAGCTTTCACAGCAGCAGCTGGCACGGACACTTTTTCCCATCGGTCACCTGCACAAAACAGAAGTAAGGAAAATCGCGGCCAGGGAAGGACTGGCTTCCGCCGGGAGAAAGGATTCCCAGGGGATCTGTTTTGTGGGGAAGGTGCACCTGCCGGTCTTTCTGCAACAGAAACTCAGTGTGAAGGAGGGCAATATTTTCGAGATACCATCCACACACCCTCCCTTCGGTATCGATAAAAAGGATCCGGCGGACCTGGAGGCGCTCTGTGCGCCCTGGACCTACCGCAGGGAGGACGGAGAATGGGTGGGAAAACACCCGGGAGCCCATTTTTTTACGGTCGGACAGAGGAAGGGGCTCAATGTGGGTGGAAAAGAAGAGCCCCTGTTTGTGCTTGCCACCGACGTACAGCAGAACCGGGTCTATGTGGGACAGGGACAGTCACACCCCGGACTTTACAGGCGGGGCCTGAGGATCATTCCGGAAGAGATCCACTGGATCAGGGATGACCTGGCGATGCAGCCCGGTGAAAACAGGCCCTGCCGGGTAAGGATACGCTACCGCCAGCCCCTCCAGCAGGCCACCCTCCGGATGACCGAAGCAGGGATGTACATTGTGTTCGAAAAACTGCAGCGGGGTATTGCGGCGGGACAGTTCGCGGCGTGGTACGACGGAGATGAACTGATCGGTTCGGGTGTGATCCACAGATAAAGACAGCTGTCTGCCCGGTGTGTTTCCTGCCGGAGAAAGCAGCCTGGGGTTTTACCGCCTGTGCAGACCGCATTCCTTGGGCCCTTCATTTTCCCACCACCAGCGGCCCGCCCTCGGGTCTTCACCCGGCTCTACGGCCCTGGTGCACGGTTCACAGCCTATGCTCGGAAATCCAGCGTCATGAAGCATGTTGTAGGGAATCTGCCGTTCTTTCACATAATCCCATACCTGTTTTCCGGACCAGCTGATCAACGGATTGATCCGGATGAGATTGTTATTCCCGTCCCACTCCACCAGCCTGTTGAAAAACCGGTTGACCGACTGGTCCTTACGCAGACCACAGATCCATGCGTCCATTCCCTGAAAAGCCCTGGGAAGCTGGGCCACTTTCCGGATGCCGCAGCACAATTTCCGGTTTTCCACGCTGTCGTAGAAAAGGTTGATCCCGTGCCTGGAAACCATCTCCTCCACCTTCCTGTAATCGGGGAAATAAGTTTTCATCCTGATCCCGAAATGTTTGTTGGTGCGCGCGATCAGATCGTATGTTTCGGGAAAGAGCCTGCCCGTATCCAGGGTGAATACATGGGCCCGGGGATTGTGACGTACCACCATTTCCGTAAGTACCTGGTCTTCCAGTCCCAGGCTGGTGGAAAGCACGATCCTTTCTCCGAAATGATCCAGGAAAAATCCGACCACCCCCTGGGCATCCTGATTTTTCAGATCCTCATTCCACTGCTTAATCCGGGCCTTCAGTTGCGCTGTTAATTCCATAGGATTCCTTTTTGCCCATATCGGTCCATTCATCCTGATCGTGCCTGTAGAGATGCACAGGCTGTGACCCAGCCAGCTCCAGGTAAAAGGGAATGACGGGGAACCTGCGCTCCCGCGGGAAAAACCGGGAAAGTGCCGGGTCGATCACCTGGATCCCGCTGTATGCAAGGGGAACCAGCCCTTCGGCTGTGTCCCCGACCAGCACGGTATCGCCGGTCCGGTTGTCCCTCCATCCGCCCAGCTGTCCCCCGGCACCCATGAGCAGGTTCCGGGAGGTAGGCCGGTCCTTCACCGCAAGGGTGACCAGGGCTTTTTTTGCCAGGTGTGACTGGACCATGCTTCTCAGATCAATACTACTGCGTATGTCAACATTGTAAACAGGGAAAGGTTCATTCCCGAAAAACCAGGAAGCTTTTTTGATGGCGCCCCCCGTATCCAAAAGCTCATCCCGCTCATCGGAAAAGACGATCCGGATCCCGAAATGGTCCCTCGCTTCCACGAATCCGAAGATCGCCTCCGCAAAATGGTGGACATTGATCAGGATGTGATCGTATCCCGCATCCCTGAGCTTGATTATCGCATATTCCAGGAGTGTTTGCCCCCCGCACTCCATCAGGGCCTTCGGTTTCCGGTCGGTCCAGGGCCTCAGCCTGGTTCCCTTACCGGCTGCAAGGATCATCGCTCGGTTTCCCATGTGCCGCACCACTTTTGATATTTTACATATGCTCATGCTATTTCCTGCCGGTGGACCTGGCGTAAAGCAGTGCCGTGGTCCGGTAGACCATATGCCCCAGTTTGGTATACGGCAGGAAGATGATCACAAACCAGACGGCCACCAGGTGAAAAAAATAGAGATAATAGGCGATGGCGTTATCCCCGTGAATGGTCCAGTTCCCGAACCGCGCCCATTCGACCAGGGTTCCGGAAAGGGTCAGCAAAAAGATCGAAACCAGGAGCAGCCAGTCCGGATAGCCTGTTTTCCCGAATACCCTCCTGTTAAACAACCGCTGGTGGATCATGATGCCCAGCCCGGTATAGATCATGAGCGAGGCCACATTTCCCGCTATTTTAAACGGGTTCCGGAAGGACATGGGATAATCGCCGGTGAAGGTAGCCACGATGGCGTAGAGGGTAACCAGGAGCAAGAGGCCGAATCCGAAAATGACCAGCATATGGGCGTACTTCCGGAGCCGGTTTGATTCGCAGTTAGAAAAACCTGAGTGGGAAAAGATCTCCCCCAGGACCGGTAAAAGCATTTGAACGGGTCTTTTTACCGGACCCGGTGCGGGAATCACCCGTTTCATGTCGCGCCGGAAACGCACCAGCCCGTAAAATGCCATTCCGTAAAAAACGAGGGTGATCAGCGAGAAGGTGGAATTGAGCCAGGCATGCGGGAAGAACTTTGAATAATCCACCGGTCCCTCCGGGATCCTGAAAGTCCCCGCCAAACTGAGGATCAGGATGATGACCGCAACCGGGATCAGGATGGCAACCGGCAGCAGAGCCGGGCGGCTCAAAATCGTCCCCATGAAGCGCGGTCGTGCATAATGCAGGTAGTTTTTCTGGCGGACGGCTGCGATCACATCGGCCGGTCTGACATTCCGGGGACAATACCTGCTGCAGTCGCCGCACTGGTAGCAGAGCCACACATCCACATTGCCCAGGAGCCTGTCTTTCAGTCCCCACCCTGCCCAGAGCATTTCCTTGCTCGGGAATGGTCTTTCGGGAGGAGCCAGGGAGCAGACCGCCGCACAATTGCCGCACTGGATGCACTGGTTCAGCGATGCACCGCTCATCCGGCCCAGCTCTTTCTTAAACGCTATGTCAGGCTTCACCTGCAACATCCTATCCTATCCTAACTTTCTAACTCAACTAACACTCCTAACGTTCGCGAAGCGAACAACCCTCACATCCCCTTGTACGGATTCGGCCCCAATGCCTCCATCGCTTCCGCATATTCATTGATCATTTTGCAGATCTCGTGGTGACCGGTGATCTCCACAAACCGGGTCCTGATCCTTTCAGGTTCCAGCATCATGGTACGCAACGCTTCTCCGAGGTTTTCCCCCCGTTTTTCCGTCAGTTCGCTCCCGTGTATGAAATGACACTGGTAATCATCCCCCGGCATGCAACCGATCAGCAGCACACCGTCAAAGCCCTGCGCAAGTGCATCCTTGATCCAGACACTGTTCACCGACCCCAGGCACCGCACCGGGATGATGCGTGCATACGGGGTTAGCTTCAGCCTTTTCATTCCTGCGGTATCCAGCGCCGGATATGCATCATTCTCACAGACAAAAACGAGGATCCTCGGTTTTTCCGCGAATTCATCCGGTACCGGGATTGCTTTGATCATGGCCGAAATGGATTGAATGGAAAAATCCGCGAAACTGATCACCCGCTCCGGGCAGGAGCCCACACAGATCCCGCACCTCCGGCACCGGGCCGGATTGGGCAGGGGTGTCCCCTTTTCGGTCTCGTCATAGCTTCCGAAGGGACATTCCTCGGTACACCGCTTGCAATCCGTGCAGCGCTCCATGTACAGTTCCGGCCAGGACCGGTCACCCGTCCTGGGATGCACACTTTCTCCCCTGCTCACGCATTCGATACACTGAATGGCCTTCAGCATGGCCCCGGCCCCGTCCTCCCGGCTTGATTCTATATCCATGGGCGCCCTGACGGTCCCCGCCGCATAGATCCCCGTTCGCCTGGTTTCATAAGGGAAACAGATGAAGTGTGAATCGGAAAAAGCGTACTTCAGTTCAGGCAGTCCTTTGCCCAGCCTGTACTGCAAATTCAGGTCTGTGGTTGTGGAAGGCACCATCCCGGTGGCCAGGACCACCATGTCGGTTTCCAGCCGGATTCTTTCACCCAGCGAGGAATCAAGGACCGTGACCTCCAGGGCCTGACCGCTCTGGCGGACCGATTCCACCTGTCCCCTGGTCATGAATATGGCCTCGTCCGACTGCACCGACCTGTAAAAGTCCTCCTGGAATCCGGTGGTCCGGATATCCCTGTAAACGATATATACTTCACTGCCCGGATTGCTTTCCCGCACATAAAGGGCCTGTTTCAGGGCAGCCCCGCAGCAGTACGCAGAGCAATAAGGCAGATGGTCCTTGTCCCGCGATCCGGCACAGAGCATAAAAAGCACCCGTTCCGGGATTTTGCCTTCCCCGGCAAATTGTTCAAATTCCTCCAGGGTTTTGACCTGTCCGGTGCTTCCGTACCCGAGTGTTTGCAGGCGGGAAGGATCATAGGGCTTCCAGCCCGAGGCCACCACGAGGGATCCCGCCCGGAGGACGGTCCCCGCCCCGTCGTCCAGCTCAACGGTAAAGTTGCCCGGTTCCCCCGAAACGGAAGCAAGGGTGCTGTTCAGGTGGATTTCCACAAGCGGGTGGGATTCCGCAAGCGCTGCCAGGGATGCCACATCTGGTTCGCACAGGGCGGTATGACCGGCTGTCACAGGGGAAAGTTTATGAATTCGATTGGCATATCCCCCCAGCCGGTCTGTTTTTTCCACCAGGTGCACCCTGTACCCGGCCGAAGCCCCCTGCACCGCTGCCGTGAGTCCGGTCACCCCCCCTCCCAGCACCACGATCTCCGCAGCAATCTTTTCCGGCACGTAAGGCGCAGGGGAAGCGATCTGTGCCAGCTTTGCCAGTCCCATTCGGATGTAGTCCTCCGCACACATCCGTGCATCCTCACTTCCCGCTTCCATGACCCAGGTTACCTGCTCACGGAGATTGATCCGCTCCACCAGTACACCATCCATCTGGAAAAACGAAGATTTTACCCTGGGTGAGCAGGCTCCAATGGCCAGCCGGTCCAGTTTTTTATCCCGCACCATCCTGTGCAGTTTCCCCAGTCCTTCTTCAGAACAGAGCGCCGGATGATGCATGCAGACAATCCCCTCCGCCTGACCGGCCATGAGGCTGCAAAGACTTTCCGCATCCAGGCAATTCCCGATGTCACATCCTGAGCAGACCGCCAGGCCCATATGTGATCCGTTCTCTTTCATACAGTTCCGCTGATCGCCTTCATGGCCGAGGCGGTGGCATCTTTCACCGTGGATGAAACGTCCATCGGCCTTTTGCAGGTGGCCGCAACATAGATTCCGGGAGCCTGCTTTTCCGTATAAAAACCGTATTCTCCGGTCTCCAGCACCGGAAGGATCCTATTCGGAACCAGTCCCGCAGCGAGGACGACCAGGTCAAACGGGTCACGGCGTCTGACAGACGCCTGCATGTCCTCCACCTCGAGCAGCAGTCCCCCCTCCCCATCGCGGCTTATTCGGCCCACTTTTCCCCTTGTGAAGGTAATGGAGGGGGTTTGCCGGGCCAGTACCAGCATGTCCTCGTTCCGTCCGGAAAGCCGCAGGTCGATATAAAAAATCTCCGTCCGTATCTCAGGATGGAGATCCGCCAGTGTGAGTGCCTGTTTGATGGATACGGAGCAGCAGACCGCCGAGCAGTAAGGCAGATGATTCAGGTCCCTGGAACCCGCACACTGGATAAAAGCAATGCGGGAGGGCATTTTCCCGTCGGAGGGCCGGGAAAGTTTTTCCTGCCGCATCCGGTTCTCCGAAAGAAGCTGTTCGAACTCCAGGCTGGTAATCACATCCGGTTCATCCCGGTAATGATAATTTTCGATCCTGGAAGCGTCATACAGATGCCAGCCGGTGGCGACGATCATGCATTTCACCCTGTATTCTTCCACGGAAGGATCCGCATCCAGGTGGATGGCATCGCAGGGGCAAACGTTCACACATTTCCCACAGGCTTCACCCAGGCATATCTGCGGATCAATGGTATATTTTGCCGGGAAAACCACCCCTTCGGGAATGCAGACAGCCTTACTTCCCTGTCTTTCAACGGGACAGACCTCCACACATTTTCCACAGGAGGTACACCGGTCATTGATCATTTCCGGTACCGATCTTACCTGCACCCTGAAATCTCCCTCCTTTCCCCGGATATCAGTTACTTCCGAACCAACGATACAGGTGATCCGGGGGTTGGACCGGATCCTTCTGAAAT
>DSEO01000086.1 GCA_011056635.1 Bacteroides sp. | reverse complement strand
GAGGAAATCCCTGTTGGTATGCAGGCCCGTGATCCGGAATTCTTTCAGTGCCCTGATCAGACCTGTTCTTGCCTCCTCGCGATTCCCACCCCGGACGATCATTTTGGCGATCATGGGATCATAATGGGGCTCCACCAGGTTCCCGGCTCTGAAACCGCTGTCAATCCTGATCCGGCCGTTGGAAGGGGTGGCCAGGGTATCAATGCGTCCAGCGGAAGGCATGAATCCCTTTTCCGGATCCTCTGCATAGATCCTTGCCTCAATGGCGTGACCGGTGATACGGACATCTTCCTGGCTGAAGGAAAGGGGGTGTCCCTCCGCGATCCTGATCTGTTCCTTGACCAAATCAAAGCCTGTAATCATTTCCGTGACCGGGTGCTCCACCTGGATGCGTGTATTCATCTCCAGGAAGAAAAATTCCTGTTTCTTGTTCATCAGGAATTCTACTGTGCCTGCACTGGTATAACCGATCCCTTTTACCAGCTTCAGGGCACCGGCTGTGATTTTGTCCCGGGTGGCATCTGATATAAAACCCGAAGGAGCTTCCTCGACGATCTTCTGGTGCCTGCGCTGAAGGGAGCACTCTCGTTCAAAGAGGTGGACGGCATGGCCATGATGATCAGCCATTACCTGTATTTCAATGTGCCTGGGATTTTCCAGGTATTTCTCCACATACAGATCTCCCGATCCGAAGTAGTTCAGTGCTTCCCTGGCTGCCTCACGCGCTTCCTGCTCAAAGGTACCGGGCGTTTGCACGAGGCGCATTCCCTTTCCGCCTCCCCCGGCCGAAGGTTTGATAAGCACCGGGTAGGGAAGGGTATCTTTGGAATTGATAAGCGCATCCAGGTCTTTTACTATACCCTCGAGTACCGGGAGCCCGAGTTCACTCGCTTTATTGCGGGCATTTGATTTGTTCCCCATCAGGTCGATGACTTCCGGTCCCGGCCCGATGAATGTGATCCGGTGATCGTTGCACAAAGCGGCAAATTCAGCATTCTCAGCCAGGAACCCATATCCGGGGTGAATGGCGTCCACCTGGGCCGCCCTGGCAATATTGATTATCTTCCGGCTGTTCAGGTATGTATCGGACAAACTGCCCGTTCCCAGGGAATAAGCTTCATCGGCCTCCATGACGAAGGGAAGTGCCCGGTCTTCCTCCGAATGAATCACCACTGCCAGTTTCCCCATCTCCCGGATGGCACGGATCACCCTGCAGGCAATTTCGCCCCGGTTGGCCACAAGGATCTTCTGGAATTTTTCAGTTTGCTTCATGCCAGCCTGGTTTTCGCTTTTCAAAAAATGCGCTGATCCCTTCCTGTCCCTCTTCGGAACTCCGGTATTTCGCAATCAGTTCTGCAGTAAGATCGGACAGACGGTCATTGGCTCCCGGTCTGTCCAGCGTGTCCAGGAGGGATTTGATCCCCTTCATGGCCCGTGGACCGTTGGACAGCAGTTCTTTGATCACCGCATCCGCAGTTTCCTCCAGCTTACCTTTCCCGCAGATCACATGTGCCAGTCCATATTCCACGGCTTCCTTCGCATGAAACAGTCTCCCCGTCAGCATGAGTTCCTTCGTGCGGCTGTATCCCATTTTCCTGAGGACGAAAGGGGAAATGGTAGCGGGAATGAGACCCAGCTTTATTTCGGAGAATGCAAACGCGGCAGTCTCTTCCACAACCACGATATCCGAAGCGGCCACCAGTCCGTTGGCACCTCCCATTACTTTTCCCCTGACTGCTGTGACCACCACATGCTCCGAACGGTGGATGCTGCTGAAAAGTCCTGCAAGCTCCCGGCTTTCAGCCAGCAGTTGTTCGGGCGACTGCCCCAATCCTTCGCGCATCCAGTTCAGGTCCGCTCCAGCAGAAAAATGTTCGCCTTCCGCACGCAGCAGGATGATCCGGATCTCCTCATTTTGGTTCAGGTCATCGAATGCGCGGACAAGTTCCCTGATCATCCGGATATTCATCGCGTTACGGACCTTCTCCCTGGCAAGTGTGATGCTGGCCAGCGGTCCGCCTACATGAAGCTGTATGGTTTCGTACCCTGTCATATCACATCCGGTATATTCCCGAACGGGGTTGTGTGAATTTACGGTTCAGGGACATGGAAATGGAAAGAGCCAGGATCCTCCGGGTGTCAGCAGGATCAATGATCCCGTCATCCCAGAGCCTCGATGTGCTGTAATAGGCAGATCCCTCTTTCTCATATTTTTCCAGGATGGGTCTGCGGATGTGATCCCTTTCTTTTCCTGTAAGTGCTTTCCCGGCCGCCTGCAATTGCTCTTCCTTGATGGCGGCCAGCACATCGGCAGCCTGCTCTCCTCCCATCACAGAGATCTTTGCATTGGGCCACATAAAAAGCAGGTGCGGGTCATAGGCGCGGCCTGACATGGCGTAATTCCCGGCCCCGAAAGAGCCGCCGATGATAATGGTGAACCTGGGGACCCTGGTGTTGGATACCGCATGGACCATTTTTGCGCCGTCCTTGGCAATTCCTCCGTGCTCATATTTTTTCCCAACCATGAATCCCGAAATGTTCTGCAGGAAAACGATGGGGAACCCCCGGTGATTACAAAGTTCAATAAAGTGCGTTCCTTTCAGTGAGGATTCTGAAAAGAGGATCCCGTTGTTCCCGATGATCCCCACGGGATATCCCATGATCCTGGCAAAACCGGTGACAAGGGAAGTACCGTAATTTTCCTTGAATTCCGAGAACTCGCTGCCATCCACCAGCCTGGCGATGATCTCCCTGATGTCGATGGGTGCTTTCAAAGTTTCCGGGATCAATCCGTACAGCTCCTCGATATCATAAAGCGGGTCTTTCACCGCCGTTCTTTCCAATGGCTGACGGTCCTGTACCTGGATGGTCTCGAATATGTCCCGGCACTTCTGCAGTGCATCCTGGTCATTGTCCGCCAGATGGTCCGCCACACCCGAGATCCCGGCGTGTACCATGCCGCCACCCAGTTCCTCTGCCGTCACTTCTTCACCGGTGGCTGCTTTCACAAGCGGGGGACCGCCCAGAAAAATCGTTCCCTGATCCCTGACTATGATCGTCTCATCGCTCATGGCAGGAACGTAGGCACCCCCGGCGGTGCAGGACCCCATCACAACCGATACCTGCGGTATGCTTTCAGCCGAAAGCCGGGCCTGGTTATAAAAAATCCTGCCGAAATCGTCCCTGTCGGGGAACACTTCAGCCTGGTTGGGAAGGAATACTCCGCCGGAATCGACCAGGTATACGCATGCCAGCCGGTTCTGGAGGGCGATCTGCTGGGCGCGGAGGTGTTTCTTGATCGTTTCCCTGATGTAGGTTCCTCCCTTCACCGTTGCATCGTTGGCAACGATCATTACCTCTTTTCCATGGATCAGACCGATCCCCGTCACGATCCCGGCAGAAGGGAACTGATCTTCGTACTGACCGAAAGCTGCAAGGGGGCTCAGTTCCAGAAAGGGGGTGTTCGCATCCAGCAGCAGGTTGATCCGGTCCCTGACAAGGAGTTTTCCCCTGACCAGATGTTTTTCCCTGGCCTGTTCAGGTCCTCCCTGTGTGGCTGTGAACAAATGGGATCTCAGCTCCTTCAGTAACGAAAGGGTTCGTCGTTTCCTGAGAAGGAATTCTTCTGATGCGGCATTGAGTCTGGTGGTCAGGATTTTCAAAACGTTGCGGTATTTCCGGATTTTTCAGTTAACGTTTCTGCCGGACTTTTGTTTAAAAGAACAAACAAATAAATTAAACAAATTAGCTGACAGCTATCGATTAAATTTACAATTTATTATGGGAAAATGAAGTGTGATCCACCGAATCCTGTTCATTAATTGTTTTGATTGATATCCATATATTCCCTTTATTGTACAGGTTCATCCTGTCCATCTCGCCATTGAAGGAACAGGTTGAAGATAACAGATATCCAGGGGAATGCATGCTGTGATCGGAAGATTGCTTCGTATTGATAAAAAGGAGAGGAACATCCTGGCAACATTGTTGTTTCAGGCGGCGGGAAGCGGCTTCTTTATTGCTCTGTTGAATATTTCGGCCAATGTGCTTTTCCTGGAAAGCGTCGGTGCTGAGCGGATCCCATTGGCATTCATGGTCTCGGGCGGGGTGGGGATCTTGCTTGTTGCAGTTTATAATTTCTACCGGACCCGGATGAGTGTTTTCGGTGCGGGATTGCTGAACCTGATGCTGCTGATAGTTATCACAACCGGGATACTGACCGGAGCCTGGATTTTCCAGCAGGAAAGAATGGCATTTTCCATGTTTGTGCTGATGGGGCCCCTGACACTGATGATCTTCCTCGGATTCTGGAGTACGGTGAGGGGTGTCATGCAATCTGGTTACGGGAAACAGTTCGCGGGTCTTATCGAAGCAGGATTGACAGGAGGGATGATGCTGGGATTTTTTACCGCTCCATTTCTGGCCGGGAGCGGGATCCGCACATTCGATCTGGTTTATGTGGGGATGACCGGTCTTCTGCTTGCGGCACTCTCACAGCTTTACCTGTGGCTGAAAAGGGATAAAAAGCAATATTCTTACAGGTTCACCGGTCCGGGTACAGGTGCGTTTGCACTCTTCTCCCACCGCTACACAGGCCTTATGGCGGTTTTTGTGATGCTGGGAGTGGGGGTATCCGTCCTGCTTCATTATGCATTCCTCTGGGCCTCAGGGACCAGTTTTTCCGGAGATGTATCTCTGGTGACTTTTTTCGGATTCTTCTTCGGGACCATGATGTTCCTGGCCTGGTTCATGAAGCGCTATGTTTTCGGATGGCTCAAACAAAGGTTTGGTATCCTAACCACCCTGATCATTTCTCCATCCATGCTGATCATACTGACCATGGCCACTGCGGTCGCTGCAGAGAGTTTCGGTTATTCCGGGGGAACAACCACGGTCTCCTATTTTTTCCTGCTGATCATGCTTTCCAGGATGACGAGCGGAACGCTGAAAGAATCCATGGAAGAACCCTCCATGAAAATCATCTATCAGACCCTGGACCGCAGGGAAAGGGAAATAGCCCAGCGGGGTGTGGAGGGAGTTCTGCATGAAACCGCAGTTTTTGCTTCGGGTTTTTTCCTTGCATCCGTGATACTGATCAGTTTTGTCGGGATCATCCATGTGACCTATATCCTTTTAGTGATCCTCTTTGTCTGGGCCATCGTGGGTATTGCGCTTTACAGAAGCTACCACAGGCTGCTGAAGGTATCGCTGGAATCGGACAGGCTGCGGGAGTCGGCCGACCGGAGTATCCAGGATCTGGTGAAGACCGATCTGGAACAAACCGCCTTCCCGGTAGAAATGATGGAGTTCAATCCCTATTTCTTTCACTATTCTTCCCGGGAGAATCTGTTGTTCCTGCTGGGCCATTCCAATCCCGGTGTGCGTGAACTGATCTGGAAACACCTGCTGCGTTCATCACCGGGTCTGCCCGACCTGACACTGAGCCAGATGCTTGTCAAGGAGAAGGAACCCGCCGTGAAACAGTGTATCCGTCAACTTGGACAGCGAAGGTTAAAGGGCAAACTGGGTTTGCAGGAGGCTTTCATCAAGGAACGGCTGGACAGGTTTTACGATGAAAATGAAAGTTCCGAAGACAAAAATATGATCGGTGATGCGTTCAGGTCGGACGAAAAGAATGAAATCTACGGGGCTCTTTACCATGTGGCCCTGGAGCGGGATCAGGGCTATTTTACGGAGGTGGTATCCCTGCTTCGGAACAAGGACGTCAATCTGAGAAGTGTGGCCATATCCACGGCGGCGTTGCTGGAATCGGACGGGATCGGTGAGCAGCTGGTGGAATTTTTGAATCATCCGGGTCTCTATGTCACCGCCTGGTCCGCCCTGGTCAGACAGGGCGAGCGGGTGCTGGATGACCTGGAATCGGCCTTTCACAAACCGGGAGCTGATGTGGTGCAGCAGAAGCGTATCGTTTCAGCCATTGCAGCCATCGGAGGTCCCCGTTCGGTCCAGCTGCTCCTGGGCAAACTTGATTATCATCACCGGGAGATCCTGCATGCCACCGTGAGAAGCCTGTATGAAAGCAAGTTTCTCGTTTCGGAGATCCAGTCCGCCACCATTCAGAATGCCATCCTTCGGCTGGTGCGGACCGGCACCTGGAACCTGGCTGCCAAAATTTCCATCAGTGTCAGTACGCCGGAAGCGGGGATCTTACGTGCGATCGAAGATGAAATCCGGGACGTGAACGAACTGATTATGATGCTGCTTGCGATGATCTATGACCGGCGGTCGGTGCAACGGATTCAGATGAACCTGCTGGACCGGGATCCGGGAAACAGGGCCATCGCCATCGAATTGCTGGACCTCCTGGTGAAGGCGCCCCTGAAAACATTGCTCATCACTTATTTTGAAGATATTTCTGTGAGGGAAAAAATTGATAAGTTGCACCTGCTGTTCCCGGTTGAAATATTTCCCTTCGGGACCCTTCTCACCAAGATCCTCAACCGTGACGGCATGCAGCTGGGACATTTTATCCGGATCTGTGTGCTGGACATCATGGGGCGCAGAAAGGAATTTTTTGATGAACAGCAAATCCTTGCCCAGGGATTTCATCCTGATAATAAGATTCGTGAAACCGCAGCTCAATTATTGCGTAAAAATGATCCTGAGCGGTACAGTCTCGTTTCTGAGCGGCCGGATTTTCCGGACAACAGCTTTCCGGATCATGAAGATCCGGCACGGTGGTATATTGAGACCGTACTGGGATTGTCCGCCTGGGAATTATTTATGAACGTGGGATTGAATGCCCTGTTTAAACTGGTGTCGGGACTTCAGGCCTTTGAAGAGGGACTGCTGGCGGAAGGTGATTATGTGGTCCTGGCAAGATCAACCGAGGAGGGAGATTTTTCTCCTCTTTCATCGGGGATCGCAATAATTGCTGCCCATCAACCTGTAATTTTGCAGCAAATTCGCTATCTTGGGGCAGACGGGAAGTGTGAGGCGTATGTCATTGAGAAAGAGGTACTCATTGAACTGCTGTTTGATGAGAAAAGTTTATTGCACGCTTTTTGTGCGCAATTGAACAAACGTACCGCTTTTCCCGTGTAAAGTCAATTGATCTATGGGTGAGTCCACAATATTGGATACAAAGGTGCTTCAACGAAATCCATTTCCGGGTGTCAGGCCGTTTACGAGTGCTGAGGACAAGTATTTTTTTGGCCGGGAGGAAGCTGTAAGAACACTGCTGGAGCTGTTGCTGGAAAATCGTTTTGTAGCCCTCGTGGGAAATTCCGGTGTGGGCAAGACATCCCTCATCCAGTCGGGCCTGATCCCGGCGCTGCTGACAGAGAATGATCAGGATTGGGTGCCCATTTCGGTACAGCCTGGAAATCAACCGCTGGTAAGTCTTTTAAAAGGATTCCAGCGGGTTTTTCCTAAAAAGTACAGCGATGCGGATGTGGATGCATTTCTTTCCGACGATAAGACCCTGGTTGACTGGATCCGGGAGAAAGAACTGAGCAGTCACAGTTGCCTGATCGTGATCGACCAGTTTGAGGATGTATTCAGGAATGAAGTTTCGGGGAAGAAAACCGGAAGGAACCATGAAGCTTCCAGGCTGGTGAGTTTACTGCTTAATGCCATCGAAAGTGAACTGACCGGCGTGCACGTGATTCTCTCCATCCGGACGGATTTTGTGCGTGCATGTTCCGCGTTCCGTTCTCTTCCCGAACAGATGAACCGCAGCAAATACATCCTTCAGCCAATGACCGGGGATGCGCTTGCCCGGGCCATCTCGGAACCCATCCGGCAGGCCGGTGCATCCTGTGAGAACGGTTTCGTGGAATCCCTGCTCAATGACCTGGTAAAAGTTGAGGATAAGCTACCCTTGCTTCAGCATGCCCTGATGCGGACCTGGGATCACTGGGCGCACAGGAAGCATCATGACAAGCCCATCTCTCTCAGCCATTATAAGGCTGTCGGGACCATCAGGAACGCCCTCAGCAGTCATCTTGACGAGATTTATGATTCACTGGACAGCCGGCAGAAGGTGATCTGTGAACGGATGTTCAAAACCATTACCGCCAAAAATGAGGAGCAGACCGGTTTCCGGAAACCCGCATCACTGGGCAGCATATCCCGCATTGCCCAGTGCACCGTGGAGGAAGCGGCGGAGGTGGTGGAATCCTTCAGAAAACCCGGCCGCTCTTTTCTGTTTCCGTCTGCTGCTGTGGCTCTGAATCAGCACAGTATGGTTGAATTGTCCCATGAATCGCTGATCAGGAACTGGGAACGATTGTCAGTGTGGGTGGCCGAGGAGGCGGAATCCATAAAAATGTACATCAGGCTTTCGGAGGCTTCGGCACTCTACCAGCAGGGCAGGACCGAATTACTGAAGCCCCCGGAGTTGCAGATCGCCCTCAGGTGGAAAGAGACACAGCAGCCCACCCCGGCCTGGGGGATCCAGTACAATCCGGCATTCGAAAGAGCCATGGTATTCCTGAATACCAGCGAGGAAGAGCACCTTTGGCAGGAGGAGCGCAAAGTGGTTTTACAACGAAGAAAGCTCCTTATCAACCGGTCCATTACCATTGTCATGGGAGTCCTGGTCCTGGCCCTGGCCCTCATATTCTTCGGAACCCGGAACAGACCGGACGAAGCAACCGAACCTGAGCAGCCGGCTGAACAGGAATATGTGTACACACCATCCCAGGAGCAACCGGCTGTCGGTCCCGGTCCGGTTACTGAAGATTATTCTCAGCAGCAATCCGATGCGCCGGAGGATGAAGGCAGTCCGGAGCCTGCGGAAGACACCGGAGAACCTTCGGCAAGCTCTCCGACCCGCGAAACAACACCTTCCCCCGTAAGAGAGACTTCGAGTCAGACCCGGACTGCAGATCGTCCGCAGCAGACAACGACTTCCGGCAGGCAGGATACCCGGGTTACCGAAAGTGATCGCGGCGCCAGGGAAAGCGTTCCTGCGGATGCCGGACCGACCGCCGACCTGGCCTATCAGAGAAGGGTCGTATCCGTTGCGAAGGATGCGGCGCTGAGGAGCATCCGGATAGAAAACGACCCGGCTCTGAAGGGATTGGTTGCCTACCAGGCATACCAGCTCAATAACCGGTTCAACGGAAAAGCCTATGATGCGGATATCTATCAGGGTCTTTATATGGCCATGAAGGAACTGATATCTCCCGCGTACAACATTTATCCCAGCATCAGGAGCACCATCAGGTCCATTGAATGGCTCAATGGCAGGGGGAGCATCATCACAGCAGGCAGCGACGGGACCATCCTGATCCTGCCCGGCAATTATGAGAACAGGGCGAGCCAGACCAACCTCGCCAGTACAGGCTATAACAACGAATGCCTGGCGGTCAGTCCCAACGAACAGGTGATCACAGTCGGTACCAATGGGGGGGGCATGCTTTTTCTCGATTCCAGATCCGGGACCCTGCTGAACCAGAATACCAATCATGGCAATATCTTTCTCTTCCTGCAGAACCTCGGCAACAGCGGAAGTTTTCTTTCTGCCGGCACAGATAACCGGATCCTGAAGTGGGAGTTTGGAAGCCGTGATGCATCCCCCTGGATTGAGCTGGATGCCCGGCCGTCTGCAATGGCGGTTTCCGCCAACGGCCAGCAGGCAGCGTTCGGGACAAGGGACGGCAAGCTTTACGAGGTCAACACAGGTGATCCCGGCAATATGCGGATGGTATATGACTTCGGACAGAATTATGTCAGGGCCATTGCTTACAGTCCCGGGGGACAAAACCTGGTGGTCGGCCTGCTGAACGGATCAATCCGCATCATGTCAGGCAGCAACCGGCGTATCGCCGCTACCCTCACAGGTCCGGGCGCCAGGGTTTCCGACCTGGCCTTCAGTCCGGATGGTAAGAGCCTGGCTGCTGCATCAAACGACGGCAAGGTATACTTGTGGAATACATCGGACTGGAGTCATCCCCCGGTCATACTATCGGATCATAACGGCTTTGTACTTTCCGTGTGCTTCAGCGGAAACAGCAGGTATTTTTACAGCGGCAGCACGGAATTTCCCCGGCTGATCGGAAGACCTGCCGGATCGTCCCAGATGGTCAGTGATTTTTGCAGCCTGGTCGACCGTAACCTGACGCGGGCTGAATGGGAGTTTTACTTTGGCGGAGACATTCCCTACGAACAGACATGTCCCGGTAACAATTGAAAACAGAATCTGCTATGCGCAAATGGACCCTTATAGGTATCTCTTTTTTTCTGCTGAACCAGACCCTTTCGGCACAGGACCAGGTGGGTTGCACCCAGCTTCTCGAAGATGCCAGGGAAGCATACCAGGCCGGCATGGTGGAGCTGGTCCCTGAATTGCTGAACCCCTGCCTGGAGTCGGGATTGGCCGGTGAAGCGCTCCAGGAGGCTTACAAGCTGGTAATCAATGCCTATTTATTCGATTATCTTCCGGATCAGGCGGACAACCTGATGAAAGATTTTGTTGGCAAGTTCCCTGATTATTCAACGGCCCCGGATGATCCCGGTGAATTTGTGCTCCTGTTTGAGAAGCACCACCAGGAATTGGTCCGGCAACAGATCACGGCCCGGCAGCAGGAACAGCAGGAACGCGAGAGACAAGCAGAAATCACCCGGAGGCAACAGGTGGATCGAAGGGAGACCCCGGTTGAAAAGAAGCAGTTTGGCACGCTGGGATTTGCACTGGGCGGGAACATTGCCCTCCCCCGGCTGACAGAAAAGTATAGCATCGGTGATCCGGCACTGGATGCGGGCAGCTTTACCGTTTCGGGCCCCGGGTTCCATGTGGGGGGTATATGGAACCTCAATCTGGGCAGAAGTTCGGAAGCAACTTTTGAGCTCAGGTATACCCGGCTGCATTTGCGTTATGATGGCGCACCTTTTTCGTTCGTCAGTTATCAGTACCAGGAGTATCAAAACTTTCTGGGAATCCCGGTTTCGATGGCCGTCATGTTCAATCCCCGCAGCAGGGTGAACGTATACATGCGTTTCGGGATGGAGGTGGATTACCTTATTTCGGCTGCTGCTTCCGCGACCCGGAGTTATACGGAGACTGGTTCCATTTATCTGAGGGACGTGGAACTGGAAAAAACGAAGATCACCGTTACAAGGAAACCCATGAGTTTGATGGGATCGGGGGGACTGGGGATCAAATTCCCTTTTTCAGGTGGAAAGATCTTTCTGGAGCCCCGGTTTCATTACGGATTTTTGCTGTCGAACAACCCGGAGCACCGGTATGACACCCAGGACTTAACCTGGTTGATTTACCATGTGGACAGCGATTTCAGGGTGAATTACCTGACGCTGTCATTCGGAATGGTCTGGAATCTTCACAAATCCCAGAAACTTTAACTATGAAATACAGGATACTCATATTGGCCGGACTGATCGGACTGCTTTTTTCCTGTGAAAAGGAAATGTCCCTTGAGCAGTCGGAAAAATTCATCAAGTTCTTTGGAAGTTATTCCCTGGACAGGGCCTCCGATGTGGCGGTACTCGATAACGGCGGATTCGCCATAAGCGGTATTGCATCTTCTCCTGATTCGGGTACCAGGATGACTCTCATGATTACAGACTCATACGGCAATCCCAGGTCCGGATTTCCCAAGTTATATTCCCAGGGTGGATTGAACTCAGGGGCCAACGCCATGGTGGTGATCAGGGGGGGCCTCGGGGGATACCTGCTGGTCGGTTATATCGAACAATCCGCCGGGATCAACCCGCCCAGGGACCTTTTCATCGTCCGGACTTCAAGTGACGGGCAGGAAATATGGAAAAAGCGCTTTGGTTCATCGGAGGATGAATCGATCCTCCATGCCACGGAAGGGATCTCATCCGGCTTCATCCTGGCCGGGTACCAGGTGAAGAACGGGAAAAAAGATATCATGATCATGGGACTGCGGGAAGAAGGGGATTCATTGGAATTGAGCCTCAATTACAACAACCCTTTTTCTGACAATGCTTCTGCCGATTATATCCTGAATACGGGCGACCGCTACCTGTGTGTGTGCACGTATGATAAAATCAACAATGCGGGAACCGATATCCTGGTCCTGAATTTTGACGACGAATTAAGTCCCAATGATGAAATACTGGAAGGGAATTTTGATGAATCCGCCAGTTGCATACTGAACGATTCCGGGAACAAGTACCTGGTCCTGGGCAACCGGATCAATGTATCCGGGAAAAGCGAGATCCTGGTGCACCTGATCGAGACCAACGGACTTCTGGTCACCAATTCGCTTCTCCTTGCAGCAATTTCAGAAAGGAATTCGGACCTGGTTGCAGAGAGATTTGTAAAAACCAAGGAAGGTGGTTTCGGGATTGTCGGTACCAGGAGCACGGAAGGCAATCAGGATATATTCCTTCAGTTCCTGACGGAGGATTACCAGGTGGGCGACAGGGTCATTTTCGGCTCCGGTGGAAACCAGACCGGGGCTGACATTGATCTGCCGGCCGGTGGGGGAATCCTGCTGCTGGGGACGAACAGCTTTGAGGGGAACAGCATGATCTCCCTGATAAAAACGGACGATTCAGGTTCCCTTTAGATCCTGTATCACAGATAGAAGAACTTAATGAGAAAAATATTACTCTCATCGATATTGATTGCCTGCTGGCTCTGGCCCGGTGCGGCAGAGGGACAGTGGCGGGCTACCGCCGCCATCTCCGGGGGGGGCGAGGTATGCCTGGGGGATTCGGTGAGGGCTTACATCTCTTTTACCGGGTTCGGGGACTGGGATGCGGAGATCAATGACAAGGACGGGTTTTATTTGAGACTGGAAAACGTGGGATCGCCCTATACCCTGTGGCTGAAGCCTGAGGAAACAAATACCTATTATGTGGCCGAGGTCTGGGACCGGTTTAACATTACAGGCGATACCTACGGAGAGGCGAAGGTGGAGGTGCTGCAGCGCACCCCCGTGGAGATCATTATGGAACGAACGGCCTTTCTCTTCAGCGAACCGGGCGTAAAACTGAACGCTGAACCCTCCGGGGGGACATTCACGGGCAACGGGGTCACCGGCGGGATGTTCTACCCGCACATTGCAACCCCTGTCGGATCGCCGCACCGGATCACCTATACCTATGTGAACCAGAATGGATGTACAAGCAGGGACAATATGGATCTCTATGTCCTGTATGGTACGGGAGAGGTATACCTGACCCATGAGGATGACACCATCGACATGGTTTGCAACAACGAGGGGACATACCTGTTGAAAGGTGCAAACCGGGACGGCATACACGGGGCTTTTGAGCTGCGGCTGCCCAATACCCAGACCGCCATCGAAGGGCACATCGAAGATGAGAATCCCAACGATGATATGGCCGTTTTCGATCCGACGGGACTGTCCGGTGAATACGATGTGGCCTACATTTACGGATTTGAATCGCTTACCATTACAACCACCCTCCGGATCCGGGTCAAAGACCTGGGCAGCCTTATCATTTCGGGTTTGCCGGACCACGCCTGTAAGAATGATGATCCGTACCAGATCTCTCCCGGAAATGTTTCGAATGATCCTGGGGCGGTATACCGCATCAGCGGTCCCGGCATCTCGGGAGACCAGGCGGGAGGATATTCCTATGATCCTGCTCCCGACTCTGTTCCCACAGGTAATAACCAGATCATCATGGAGTACACTTCTACTGAAGGATGTGAGGTAGTGGTGGAAAAGGTGGTGGTCAACCATGATGTCCCTGGGGTGAATTTCACCATGAATTCGGTCTGTCTGCCGGATGAGGGGGGTACGGTCACTTTTGATAATCTTACCGCAGGAAAAGAGCTTGTGGAGAGCTGGTCCTGGGATTTCGGGGATCCGGAAAGCGGAGATGACAATTACAGTGACATGGAGGCCCCGGAACATTTTTATCCCGGACCGGGAGAGCGGACCATCACGCTTACGGCCTTCACACATGCGGGATGCGAGGTTTCTCGTGAGGTGGACACCGTAATTTCCGGCAACCCGGTGGCTGACTTTACCTGGCTCAGTGACTGCTTCAGTCCCGGCAGTGCCATTTCCCTTGTCAATAAAACCCCCGGATCCTATTCGCCCGTTGATACGGTGATTTATACTTTCCGTGATGCGACGGGAAGCGTGATCGGGGAACGCGGAACGGATTCGGCTTCCGATACGATCGAATACGCATTCGATTCCCCGGAACGCTACCTCGTGGATTTACTGGTGATCAACGAAAACGGCTGCTGGGATGAAATCAGCCGGGAGATTCAGTTGAATCCCTCCCTGATGCTTGGATCAGAGGGGTATGCTGAGACATTTAATACGGACCGGGATGGCTGGCTGATTCTGTCGGAAGACACAGCGGCCAGCTGGGTGTGGGATGTCCCTGATTTTGAAGGATTCGATCAGGTTCCGGGAGATCGGGCCTGGTATACGGACCTGCCGGCAGGAGTGCCCGGTTACCATGAGGAGTCATGGATCCAGAGCCCGTGTTTTGATTTAAGCCGGAGCAGGAGACCCCTGATCCAGATGGATATCATGAAGAGTTTTGTTCCCGGGATCAACGGTGCGGCGATCCAGTACCAGGATGTGCTGGAAGAAGGATGGAAAACCATTGGCCAGGTGGGAGAGGGAATGGAATGGTACAATGTGGCGGGACTGATCAATCAGCCCGGGGGAAGCAGCTTCGGGTGGGGACTGGAAGGGTTGTTTGTCCCGGACAGGAAATGGGTGACCGCCATGCATGATCTGGATGCCCTCGCGGGAAACCCCCATGTCCGGTTCCGGGTGATCATTTCGACCAATGGCCGGCAGGAGATCGGGAACCAGGGTTTTGCCTTTGACAATTTCAAACTGGCAGAACGAACCAGGAGAACCATCCTGGAACATTTTACAAATTCATCCGATACGGTTTCCTTCCGGGCAGATAAAACAGTGGATCGTTTGGCACAGGAAAACCCGGGAGATGTGATCGATCTGCAGTATCACATGAATTATCCGGGAACGGATCCCATGAATGAAAATAATCCCAACCCGGCTTCCACCAGGTCTTTTTTTTACGGATTGCCGGGAGTGCCCTATGCGATCCTTGACGGAGGTGTGGTTCCCGGACACCGGTATGACTTTACGGATCCGGACCGGGAACCTGGTTCGGATCAGCTGAAACTGATTTCCCTGGAGATCCCGCTGTTTGATCTGGACCTGGAGGTGGTGTGGCTGGAAAACAGCCTGGAGGCCACCACCACCGTTACCTGCCGTGCATCCGGTTTTTATTCCGATGTTCAGCTTTACCTGGCGGTCATTGAAACCTCCGTCACAGCCTATACCGGACTGAACCAGGACACCCTGTTCAGAAATGTGGTCCTGGACATGCTGCCCACACCGGCGGGGAAATTGCTGGTGAATGAATGGAACCCCGGAACAACCGATACAAGGACCCAGACCTGGACCTACCGGGGATATGTGGAAGACATTGAAGACCTTGCCGTGGTTGCTTTTTTGCAGGACCGGGAAGATGGCCGCATCCTGCAGGCTGACGCCAGCTACCTGTCCCCGCAGGTGGGCATTGGAAAACCGGAAAGCAGCAGCATGGGGTCGATTTTCGTCTATCCCAATCCGGCCCGGGACCAGGTGTATATAAATCTGGGCGAGCGGGATGAAGCGGAAGGACGGATCGAGGTGGTCGATCTTTCCGGAAGGGTGGCCAGGCTGGAAAGTGTCCCGCCGGGGTACGGTGTTTACCAGCTGGATATTTCCCGGCTGCCAGCAGGCATCTATATGATTCACTGGTACGAAGCAGGTGTGTGCAAAGGAAGGGCCAAAATGATCAGGATCAGGTAGCAGCCGACTTCGCAAGAAGCGATTGACCGAAGTGTTCACCCCAGCTGACCAGCCGTTCGGCTTTCTCCCTGCCGGGATAGAACCGGGTGGCCAGTCCCTCTGAAATTACATCCAGTTTCAGATTCTTCAGGTGGTCTTCAATCATTTTGATAGCTTCACCGCTCCAGCCGTAGGAACCGAAGGCAGCGGCAGGCTTGCCCTTGTCACGAATGGGATTGATCACCGAGAAAAGCCTGTATACCGGAAGCAGCGTGTTCTGATTAATGGTGGGAGACCCCACCAGGATACCGTCGGCCATGACCATATGCTCCTCCAGGTCTCCCGAGAGCATGTGTTCGATATCCACCACGTCGACTGTGATGTTACCCGCCTTTTTCACTCCTTCAGCGATTTTTGCGGCCATTTCCCCCGTATATCCGTAGGCTGAAACATAGGCAACCAGGACCCTGTTCTGGTTCCGGGTATCATCCAGATATTTCCGGGCCGATTTTTCCGTCCGTTTAATCTTTTCGTTCCAGCTTGCACGGAGAATGGGGCCGTGACCGGGGCAGATCATGTCGATGGGAAGCGTTTTGATCTTTTCGATGGCTTTCAGCATGAACTTGCTGTAAGGCTTCAGGATCACGTCGAAATAGTAATCGAATGCTTCCATGTAATCGCCCACCAGATCGTCCATCATCTTTTCATCTGCATAATGGGCGCCGAATGAATCGCACGTAAAAAGCAGTCCCTCGTCTTCCAGGTAGGTGTAAATGGTATCGGGCCAGTGGAGGTTGGGAGCCCCGATGATCCTGATCTTCCTGTTGCCCAGATCAATTTCATCCCCATCCTTCACTTTCATAGATCTGAAAGGCTTGTCAACCATTTCCGTTAAGTAGGTAAGGGCCTGACCGCTTCCCACCACTGTGGCCGAAGGTGCCAGTTCCAGCAGGTGCCTGAGTGATCCCGAATGGTCCGGCTCGGTGTGGTTGAAAATGATGTAAGCTATATCCTGCGGATCGGTGAGGGCGAGCAGCTTTTGTTTATATTCCGGCCAGAATTTCTCCTTCACCGTATCGATCACAGTTTTTTTATCCGCATTGACGAAGTATGAATTGTATGTGGTACCATACCTGGTCTCCATAACAATGTCAAAGGTGACCAGGTCCCGGTCCAGGACCCCGATCCATGAAACATCTTCCGTAATACCGGGTACTTGATCTCTATTCATCGGAATAGCTTTTATTTATCATCAGTAAAGATAGGAAAAGTCTTTTTAGGAGGTCAAAAAAAAACTGCCCCGCCTGGGCGGAGCAGCTTCTGAAAACTCACAATCTGAATGTAACGGACCTTAAAACTTCAAGTCATGTTCACTGTTTACTTGGAACAATCTTTTTTCTTTGCTTCTGCAGTTTTCTCAGCCTTGGCTTCTGTGCTGTGCTCGCATCCTGCTTTCTTTTCGGATTTATTTTCTGCAGGAACGGCTTTTTCACTTGTCTGATCCTTTTTCTTCGGATCTTCGTCCATCAGGGAAATAACTGTGAAGGAACGGTTGTTTGCCGCTATGGCGGGAGCGCTGACGCCGACGATAAAAATTGCAAGTGCTAAGATGGCTAATACTTTTCTCATGCTGAATTCTTTTTTAGTTAAGTAATTGTTTCAGTGTGCAAGATATGGGATCAATCGGGAGGAAAGTGTTAACCGGATGTTAAAAAAAAGACATTCAGGTCTTTTTTAGACGGCAGGGTCACCTGTCCACCATCCGAAGGGGATGGGAAGCGCTACTTCAACCGGGCTACCGGTGTGATGCTTCCTGTAACCCGCTGGTTCAGGCTGACCAGAATCTCCGCGTCCGGGGGAATGAAAAGATCCACCCTGGATCCGAACCTGATGAAACCCAGCTCGGATCCCTGCTGTGCCAGCGTTCCTTTCACTGCATAACAGCGGATCCTCCGGGCCACATATCCGGCGATCTGACGCACCAGGACAGGTCCGGAGGAATGTTTGATCCCGATGGAGGTACGTTCATTGAGGGCGGAAGATTTCGGATGCCTGGCAATGAAATATCTCCCGGGGTGATGGCGGACATATTCCACCATTCCGCTTACGGGGAAGTAATTGATATGCACATCATGGAAGCTCATGAATATGGAAACCTGCATGGCAGCTGCACCCAGGTACTCTTCCTGGTGAACCCGTTCAATGGCCACTACTTTTCCATCCGCGGGGGCTGTGATCGTCTCTTCATCCACCAGGGGGCGCCGGAAGGGGACCCTGAAAAAACGCACGACCATGAAAAAGACCGGGATCGCCATGAAGAAGGTAATGTAACTGGCCAGCCTGGGCAGATACAGGAACGTTAATATAATGAGGGCAAGGACCACCAGGAAGGTGATCAACACGATCAGACGCCCTTCTTTATGCAGCTTGATCATTCCTTATGCAGTCTTTTCTCACCGGAAAAAATAATGATAACACACAACTACGACAAAAACAGCAGGTGCTGAAAAAAACAGCGAATCAAACCGGTCCAGGATCCCCCCGTGTCCCGGCAGCAGGTTGCCTGTGTTTTTCAGGTTCCTGTCTCTTTTCAGCCTGGACTCGAAAAGGTCTCCCCATAGCCCGAAGACTGGAATGATCAGGGAGAGCAGGAGCCATTCCGTCAGCCGATAATGCGCTGAAATGGCATAGATGATCCCTCCTCCGATCAGTGTGAATGCCAGACCCCCGAAAAATCCTTCCCATGTTTTACCCGGCGAGAGCCGGGGAGTCATCCTGTGTTTGCCGATCCAGGTCCCGGTGAGGTATGCAAACGTATCATTGACCCAAACCAGGGCGATCAATGACAGCGGAAGCAGCGGACGATAAGTTGCGTCTTCCGCCAGCCAGCCGAGGACATAAAAAAGCGTAAGCGGAAGGGTGAGCCAGCAGAGGGCGAGCAGATAAAATTTCCGGGATCCGCTGACATATCCTGCCAGCCAGATCCCCGCAGGAAGAATGAACCAGAGTGGATTCAACCGGTGCTGCAGGACCAGGTATACCGCCAGGAATAACACGGTCCCCGAAAGGGATACAGGAATAAACGTTTTCCATGCGGTGATCTCCTGAAGCTTCATCAATTCTCTGGCGCTGAGCAGATATATCATGATGATCACCAGCAGGAACGGAACCGGACCGAGCAGGATGGATCCGGCAACCAGGATCACAAGGGAAATGCCTGTCAGCGTACGGGTAAGCAGGTCTTTCAAAGTGTCTCAAATTCACGGATCAGCATTTTGGCCCTGATCACATGGTCCCGGTGAACGAATATGTCAATGTCACCGAATTTATATGCCGAATCCTGTTTATTGATGATAAAAGAATGAATCTGGTGATCCGACAGCATCTGCCTGATCAATTCCGCGTAGTATGGCTTGTCGGTGGAAAAAATATTGACAAGATTGGTTCCCATCACTTTACCTTCTCTGCCTTATTGTCCAGTGGTTTCGTTTCTTCTTTGGACTTTTCGGAGCGGTTCTTCCCTGAAACCGGTTTGGGACGCTCAGGCAGCGGTTCTTCGGTAGCCCATGGCCGCTTGCCAAAGATCTTTTCCAAATCGTCACTGAAGATCACTTCCCGCTCAAGCAGGAGTTCCGCCAGCCTGGTCAATCCCTCCCTGCTCTTCTCCAGGATTGCTTTGGCCCTTTTGTACTGCAGATCGATCAGCTTCTTGACTTCATCGTCGATGGTTTCGGCTGTTTTTTCGCTGTAGGGCCGGTTGAAATTGAAGTCCTGCTGTCCCGATGAATCGTAATAACTGCGGTTGCCGATCTTCTCGCTCATACCGAAATAGGAAATCATCGCGTAAGCCTGCTTGGTGATTTTCTCAAGGTCATTGAGTGCACCGGTGGAGATCTTTCCGAAGACAATTTCCTCCGCGGCTCGGCCACCCAGCGTGGCACACATTTCGTCCAGCATCTGCTCGGTGGTTGTGATCTGCCGCTCTTCGGGCAGATACCAGGCAGCGCCCAGGGCACGGCCGCGGGGGATTATGGTGACCTTCACGAGCGGGTTGGCATATTCGAGCAGCCAGCTGACTGTGGCGTGTCCGGCTTCGTGAAAGGCAATGGTCCGCTTCTCCTCGTCCTTGATGATCTTGTTTTTCTTTTCGAGTCCCCCGATAATCCGGTCAATGGCATCCAGGAAATCCTGGCGTTCCACTACCTTTTTATCTTTCCTGGCGGCGATCAGTGCTGACTCATTACAGACGTTGGCGATGTCGGCTCCCGAGAACCCCGGGGTCTGCCTGGCCAGGAACTCCACATCCACCGAGGAGTCGATTTTGATGGGTTTCATGTGGACCTGGAAGATGGCTTTCCGTTCATTCAGATCGGGCAATTCCACATGGATCTGCCTGTCAAAGCGGCCTGCACGGAGCAGGGCCTTGTCCAGCACATCCGCCCTGTTGGTGGCGGCGAGGATGATCACACCGCTGTTGCTGCTGAACCCGTCCATTTCCGTAAGCAGCTGGTTCAGGGTATTTTCCCTTTCATCGTTGGACCCGAAATTGGGATTTCTTCCCCTGGCGCGCCCCACCGCATCGATCTCATCGATAAAGACAATGCAGGGGGCTTTTTCCTTGGCCTGTTTGAACAGGTCGCGCACCCTGGATGCACCCACTCCCACGAACATTTCCACAAAATCGGAGCCGGACATGGAAAAGAAGGGCACATGGGCTTCACCGGCAACTGCCTTGGCGAGCAGGGTTTTCCCGGTTCCGGGAGGGCCTACCAGCAGGGCCCCTTTCGGGATCTTGCCTCCCAGGTCGGTATATTTCTGGGGATTCTTTAAAAATTCCACGATCTCCCTGATCTCCATCTTGGCCTCCTCCAGTCCGGCCACATCACTGAAATCCACCTTCACATTGGTATCCCTGTCAAATATCTGGGCTTTTGATTTGCCTACGCTGAATATGCTGCTGGCACCTCCGCCTCCAGCGCCTCCCCCCATCCGCCGGAGCATGTAGATCCAGATACCCAGGATGATAAGAAATGGCAGGACCCAGAGCAGTATCTCCCCGAAATAATTCTTCCGGGTAACTGTGGTATAGGTGGGCCGTTTGTCGGGGGGAAGTTCATTCATGACCTCATTGAGATCCTGTACGAACACATCCTGGCTGATGATTGTGAAATAATACTGCGGTACCGATTGCCCGAGTACGGTATTCCTTTTCTGGGATTCCACATCTTCATACCTGGAATCCGAGAGCCTTTCAGTTTTTATGTAGATCTCGACCTTCTCCTTGTTCACGATGACGATCTTCTCGATATCACCGTTCTGTAACATCTGGAAAAACCGGTTGGAGTCAATCTCTTTCAATCCGCTTGATGATCCAAGAAACTGTATTCCTATCATCACCAGCAAAATAATTCCGATGATCCAGTATGAGCTGAACTTGGGTTTATTATTGCCACCCGGCCGGTTTCCGGGATTCCCTCCGGGCCGGTTTCCGGGATTCCCTCCGGGCCGGTTTCCGGGATTCCTTCCGGGCCGGTTTCCGGGATTCCCACCAGGCATGTTTCCCTGATGATCCTTTTTATCTGCCATCATTCATTGTTTTCTATGTTTCCTCCAACTTCACCAGATCTCCATCTGCCCATAGTTCTTCCAGGTTATAAAAAGTCCTGAAGTCTTTCTGGAAGATATGGACCAGGATGTCAAAATAATCCAGCAGCACCCACTGGCTGTTCTGCAAACCCTCAATGTGATGCGGGCGAATTTTCACATCCTCCTTCAGTTTTTTCTCGACCGACTCTGTAATGGCGTCTACCTGTGTGTACGAATCCCCGTGACAAATAATAAAACAGTCGCATATGGCATTCTCAACCTGTGAAAGATCGATGGTCACTATTTCTTTACCCTTTTTTTCCTGAATCGCCTCGATAATCAATTGTCTCTTTTCCTCAACGCTCACTGGTTCGCTTTCCTGCATCCGCCTTTTTTATGCAAAGGTAATGAATAAATACATCAGATCATTTAACATTGTAACAATCCGATTGTTGTATCTTGGAAGTAGAATGGCAAAAATTGTACCATGGGTGTCCGATGGATAAAACTTGACCGCGTCGATTCGACCAACAGGTATCTTGCCGGTCTTCTGAAGCGTGAGGAGCTACGGGACGAAGTCGTTATAATTGCTGATTATCAGGAATCTGGAAGGGGACAGGGCAATAACAGATGGCACAGCAACAGCGGAGAGAACCTGTTGATGAGTGTACTGCTGTTCCCTGTATTTTTGTCAGCCTCCAGTCAGTTTTATCTCTCCAGGGCGGTCTCCCTTGCCCTGTGTGACCTGCTGCATGCATTCCATATCCGGTCACGGATCAAATGGCCCAACGATATTATGACGGGCAGGGGTAAGATCGCAGGGATTCTGATTGAACACGGCGTTACCGGTCAGTCCCTTACCCATTCCATTGCAGGGATTGGACTGAATCTTAACCAGACCCTTTTCCCGCCCTTTGAAGTACCGGCCACCTCCCTGAGACTGGAGACCGGCATGGTGGAGGATCCCGGCAGGATGGCCGAGATGCTGCATGGATACCTGCAGCAGCGCCTGAAGCAGCTCATTGATGGATCCTTCGAAAAGATGGACAGGGAATACCTGGATCTGCTTTACAGAGTGGGTGAGACTTCCCTTTTTATTTCAGGCAACAGATCTTTTCAGGGGATCATCACCGGGGTGAATGAATACGGAGAGCTGCTTGTCAATGAAGGAGATATCACCCAGGCGTATGGATTTCATGCGATCAAATTCTCCGGCTACTGATCAAAATGAAAAGTCTCGATCTGGTCCACGATCCCGTCCACCAGCTGTTTCAGCTGGGACCTGATCATGGAAAGCAGGAACCTGTTCACATGGGGCTCGATGGTAACCTTAACCCTGGTGTCCTGCTCATTCACACGTTTCAGCTGGATCCAGATGGTAAAATTGTAGGTGGAAAACTCGGGAACGGAAGCGATCTTCACCAGGGAACAGGGTTTTTTTTCCACAATTTTCAGGGTCGCTTTTCCCACCGGGTCTACCCGGAAACTGCATTGTTCCGTGGATGATTCCCACTGGCTGACCCGGTCCTGCGGAACGATGCGGCTGAAATTATTAAAATCGGTAAGAAACCCGTAGATCTGCTGGTCGCTGCTGGATGATTTCCCTATTCGGCTTTCGATCTTCATGCAGTATGATTATGGATTTCCGCCACCCCAGCCGGAAGGATCCTTCTTCCAGTCTTCGAGAAGCTTTAACTGGTCTTTCCTGATGTACCCCGATTCCAGGGCCAGGCTGATCAGGGTATCGTAATCGCTCAGGGTGACCAGCGGTACGCCTGCTTCCCTGAAGTTATCCTCTGCAACCCGGAATCCGTATGTAAAAATGGCTGCCATGCCCAGCACCTCAGCGCCGCTTTCCCTGAGGATTTCTACCGCCCTGAGGGAGCTTCCTCCGGTACTGACCAGATCCTCCACCACCACCACCTTCTCTCCCCCTGTGATACGGCCTTCAATCAGATTCTGACGGCCATGCGCTTTGGGAGCGGATCTTACGTAGACCAGGGGCAGGTTCATCCGGTCGGCCACCAGGGCGCCCTGGGCGATGGCCCCTGTGGCCACCCCGGCAATCAGTCCGGGTTGCCCGAAATGGGTAAGGATCGTTTCCACAAATGCTTCTGTGATATGGTTCCTGATACCGGGGTAGGAAAGTGTGATCCTGTTGTCACAATAAATGGGTGAAAGCCAGCCCGAAGCCCATCTGAAGGGTTTTGCAGGTTCTAAGATTATTGCTTTACTTTGTAAAAGGAAGCCGGCAATCTGTTTCCTCACTTGTGCCATCTGACAAATGTATAAAGTTTTTTTCAAGGACAGAACAGTATATTTCGGGGATGATTTTTCAAAGGCCTTTGGAAAGAACAAAGGTCTTTTTTACCGGTATAACAACATCCAGGAACTGAATGAGCTGGTGGAAGTATTTTTTATGCTGAAACAGGTTAAAAACCTTTACATCTTCCACGAGGACATGCTGTCGTTGATCGAAGAATTCAAATCCTGTTTCCGTTTCGTGGAGGCGGGAGGAGGCCTGGTCTTCAACAGGCAGGGGGAGTTCCTGGTGATCAGGCGGGATGGTGTGTGGGACCTGCCAAAAGGGAAACTGGAACCGGGTGAGGATTATGAAACCGCGGCGCTCAGGGAAGTGTCTGAGGAAACGGGGCTTCAAGGTCTGAAACTCGTTCAGCCCGTAATTTCCACCTACCATACATACCAGCAGTCGGATGAGCGGATCCTGAAAAAAACCAGGTGGTTTGAGATGGCATACAGCGGCAGGGGGAAACCCCGTCCGCAATCCGGCGAGGGCATTACAGAAGCAGTGTGGGTGGTCCCCGGCCAGACCGATTTCATCCGCAAGAATACCTATCCGAGTATCCTGGATGTATTGTTCATCAAGCATTTACTTTGATCAGATCTCTCCCCGGGACCGCATGATCCTGAATAGCTGCTGCTCAAACCCTTCCGACGGAAGGGGTGCCGGGGAAAGGACCAGGGTGCCATCCGGACCGATCAGATAGGCAACGGGAAATGCCCGTACTTCATAATCACTCAAAATACCGGGTTGATCTTTATAATACACCGCTTTCCACTGATAACCGTTCCGTTCCATGAACTGCTCCACATCCTTCCTTTCTTCCGCCACCATGACGGAGACCACATCCAGATAAGCTGTATGCCTGGAAAGATAGGATTGCAGGAAGGGATATTCCATCATACAGCCATAGTGTTCAGGGGTACAGAAAATGAGATATGTATATTTTCCTTCAGAATCGGAAAGTGAATAACGGTCACCCTGCATGTCGGTCAGGCTAAATACAGGGGGCTGAGAGCCGATGAGCAGGTTGGATAATTTTTGTCTGATCTGTGCGGCATAGAGGCCGTACCGGGGGATCAACGGATCCTGTATCATCGAATCAAGCATAATCAGTATGGCCTCCTGGTGATACTCTCCCTGATAGAACACCGTGGAGAGTTCCCTGAGCAGGATCAGATCGGCCAGGGTATCACTGCTTACAGAAGGATGGAGCCGGATCTGTTCCCGGAGTGCGTCCAGGTTGTGGGACCGGTTGATCACATTCCGGATCCCCGCTCCTTCCTCTGTTCTGGAGAAATAAAAAAGGAAATCCCTGTACATCGCATGAAAAAGCTGCATGAATCCGGGATGAGCATCCCGGACCTCCGGCCCCAGGTATTTTGCGCCGATCTCTTCCAGTCCCGTTTTTCCTTCATTCATTTTCAGGATACCGTATTTGTATTTCCTGTATTCGGCGAAAAAGGAGGAAGAATCTTCTGCGTAGGAGGCTTCCATAGCCCTGATCACCGAATCCAGATTGCCAGCCAGTTCCCTGCGCCTGTTCATGATCACTTCCTGGTTTACAGAATCGATCAGGGTATCAAACCGGAATAACCGGTGGTTGAG
>DSEO01000192.1 GCA_011056635.1 Bacteroides sp. | reverse complement strand
ATCAGTCCGGGTATCAGGTTCAGGCTCGGCTCCAGTTACCATGACTACCTGGAGGAATTTTACAGGGGCAAGGGTATTTTCGCTGCACAGACCGGATTTTACGCGGCTGTCAGGGCAACCCGTTTCCTCATCATCCAACCGGAGCTCCTCTATGAAACCAAGGGCAGCGAGTACCCGGAAGGGAATTTCCGGACCCATTCCCTTACTGTTCCGCTCAACCTTTTGATCAGCAGTCCGGACCGGGGCGGATCCGGAGTCATGACCTTCCTGCAGATCGGGGGTTATTACAGCCGGCATTTTACCGGGAAAGCGGGTGGAAGCACAATCGACTTCACAACGGAATACGACAATCAGGAATACGGCATCACCTACGGTTTTGGCTTTCAGGTCATGCGTTTCCAGTACGGCCTGTATTTCCAGCGGGCACTTTCCGGAATATACCGGGATCAGGACCAGAAGGTGATCCACGATCATGTATATTTCCAGATGGGATTCGCATTCTGACCTCCCCGTTATTTAAAACCATGATAAATAACATGGAAAATGGATGAATATGATTTTCAGCAAGTGAGAATACCTCAACATCCATAATTTTGCAGTAAAATTGGAAGGAGCCAGTACCATGCCGGACCAGCATATGATTGATCATGAAGGGATTATCGAGGATGTGCGGGACAATGTGGCTCATGTGAAAATCAATTGTGAGTCGGCCTGTGCGGCCTGTCATGCAAAAGGAGTGTGCGGGGCGGCGGACATGGCAGAAAAATTCCTGGATATCCCTGTGGACAAGGACAGCTTCACACCTGGTGAACCTGTCAGGATCTTGATCGCCCGGAAGCTGGGATTAAAGGCAGTGGCCCTGGGATACATCTATCCCTTTATGCTGCTGATGATCGTGCTGGTGGGACTGACTGCCGCCGGGGTCGGAGAACTGCAGGCCGGGATGATCGCACTGGGTTCCCTGGGGCCTTATTACCTGGCACTTTTCCTGTGGAGAAAACGCATCGGCCATGCATTTACATTTATACTGAAGAAAAAAGCATGAACCAGATCATCATCGTCACAATCATCACGCTGGTGGGGATCGGCACTGCCGCCGCAGTCATCCTTTACTTCGTGGCACAACGGTTCAAGGTCTATGAGGACCCCCGGATCGATGAGGTGGAGGAAGCACTTCCCGGCGCCAACTGTGGCGGGTGCGGGTATGCAGGTTGCAGGGCCTTTGCCGAGGCGCTGGTTAAAAATGAATCATGGGATGACCTGTACTGTCCCGTTGGGGGAAATGAAAACATGGCCAAGGTGGCGGAGCTTCTGGGAAAAGAAGCCGTGGAACAGGCACCCCAGGTTGCCGTGGTCCGCTGTTACGGCACCCCGGAATTCAGGGCCAGGACCAATGAATATGACGGAGCTCCCACCTGCGCCATCGCCCACCAGCTCTACGCCGGTGAAGGAGGCTGCCCGCATGGCTGCCTCGGACTGGGGGATTGCGTGGTTGCCTGCGATTTTGATGCCATCCACATGAACCCGGCAACCGGTCTCCCCGAGGTGGTGGATGACAAATGTACTGCCTGCGGTGCCTGTGTGGAGGCATGTCCCAGGGATATCATCGAACTGCGGAAAAAGAACAAGAAAGACCGCAAGATCTTCGTCTGCTGCATCAATGAGGAAAAGGGCGCCGTGGCCATCAAGAACTGCAAAGTGGCCTGCATCGGTTGCTCCAAGTGCTACGACGTATGTCCCTACGATGCCATCACCATGAACAACAACCTCGCCTATATTGACCCTGTCAAATGCAAGCTGTGCAGGAAATGTGTGGTGGTTTGTCCCACCAATGCCATCCATGAAATCAATTTTCCCCCGCGAAAAACAGAAAAAACAGAGGCAGTTGAAGAAGAAAATAAATAATGCGATCCATGAAGCTTAAGACATTCTCCATGGGCGGGGTGCATCCCCCGGAAAACAAACTCTCGGCCGGCCGGGAGATCCGGGAGCTGTCCCCTTCCGATGTGGTGGTCATCCCCGTATCCCAGCACCTGGGGACCCCATCCAAAGTGATCGTGGAACGTGGAGACCAGGTGAAAGTTGGTCAGCTGATCGCCAGGGCGGAAGGATTTGTCTCCACCAACATACACGCATCCGTATCCGGAAAAGTATCCAAAGTAGATATTTTCCCCGATTCTTCGGGGTACCGCCGGCTGGCAGTGCAGATCAAGGTGAACGGAGATGAGTGGGTGGAAACCATTGACCGGTCCGGCACCCTGGTCAAGGAGATCAGCCTGGATGCGGAAGAAATCCGGAAGCGTATCGTTGAAGCCGGGATCGTGGGACTGGGAGGTGCAACCTTTCCGACCCATGTAAAACTCACCACTCCGCGGGGCAAAAAGGCTGAATACCTGATCGTCAACGGGGTGGAGTGTGAACCATACCTGACTTCCGACCATGCACTGATGATGGAGCGCTCCAGCGCGCTCCTGGTGGGCATACAGATCATGATGAAAGGGCTCGGAGTGGAAAAGGCCATCCTGGGCATAGAGAGCAACAAACCGGATGCCATCAGCAGGATGCAGGAGATCACCAGGGGTACGGCGATCAGCGTACAGGGACTGAAAGTCAAATACCCGCAGGGCGGTGAGAAGCAACTGGTCAAAGCACTGCTGAACAGGGAAGTACCTTCGGGGGGACTGCCCATTGATGTGGGCGTGGTGGTGTTCAATGTGGGGACCGTCCACGCGGCCTATGAAGCGGTTCAGAAAAACAAACCGCTCATTGAAAGGGTGGTGACCGTCACCGGAAAATACCTGAAACAACCTTCCAATTTCCGGGTAAGGATCGGAACGCCGGTTTCCCACCTCATCGAACAGGCCGGCGGATTGCCTGAGGATACCGCCAAGGTGATCAACGGGGGCCCCATGATGGGAAAAGCGCTGGCCAGCCTGGATGTTCCGGTCGTCAAAGGCACCTCCGGGATCGTGCTGATCAGCAACGAAGAAGCCAGGAGGAAAGCGGTGATCCAGTGCATCAGGTGTACCAGATGCGTGCAGGTTTGCCCCATGGGGCTGGAGCCTTACCTGATGATGAATCTTGCGGAAAAAGAGATGTTTGAAAGAATGGAAACAGAGCGGGTGCTCGATTGTATAGAATGCGGCAGTTGCAGTTATACCTGTCCCTCTTCCCGTCCGCTGCTTGATTATATCAGGCTGGGGAAAGCGGAGGTGGCCAAACTGGTGCGTTCCAGAAAAGCTGTATAATATAACAGGTTCTCCCATGACCAGACTCATCGTATCACCTTCACCGCATACATACAGCGGGGAATCCGTCCCCCGGCTGATGTACGGGGTGATCATTTCACTTTTGCCCGCCTTCGGGGTTTCCGTATTTTATTTCGGGATCGGGATGCTCATCGTCACCACCGTGTCGGTCCTTACATGCATCCTTTTCGAGTATCTCATCCAGAAATACATCCTGCAAACAAAACCCTCCCACCTGGACGGCTCGGCCATTCTCACAGGTCTGTTGCTGGCATTCTGTCTTCCCGCCAACATCCCTTTCTGGATGGTGATCATCGGGGCACTGGCAGCCATCGGGATCGGGAAAATGACCTTCGGAGGGCTCGGGAACAACATTTTCAATCCCGCCCTGGTAGGCAGGGTGTTCCTGTTCATTTCATTTCCCGTGGCCATGACCTCCTGGCCCGAGCCCGGACAATGGATGCAGTACACCGATGCTGCCACAGGTGCCACCCCGCTTGCCCTGATGAAGGAGGGCGTGGCCATGAGACCTGCGGGTGAGATCCTGTCGGAGATGCCTTCCTTCCTCAACCTCTTTCTCGGGAACATGATGGGATCCTCGGGTGAGGTGGCCGCATTCGCGCTGCTGATCGGCATGTGCTACATGCTTTACAGGAGGATCATCACCTGGCACATCCCGGTCTCCATCCTGGGCAGTGTCTTTATCTTCACCGGGATCCTATGGCTGGTGAACCCTGACCAGTTTGCAAATCCCCTTTTCCATTTACTGACCGGGGGACTCATGCTGGGGGCGATCTATATGGCCACCGATTATGTCACCTCTCCCATGACCGGCAAAGGAATGCTGATCTACGGGGCCGGCATCGGGGTCGTAACCGTGCTGATAAGGATCTTCGGTGCCTATCCCGAAGGCGTGCAGTTCGCCATCCTGATATTCAACGGATTCACCCCGCTGCTGAACAAATACATCAAACCCAAAAGATTTGGAAAGGAGGTGGCCCATGGCTAAGAAAGAATCAACCTTCCTGAACATGCTGCTTACCCTGTTCCTGGTAACCCTGCTGGCAGCCGGATTGCTCGGATCGGTCTACTCCCTCACCAAAGAACCCATCCGGCTGGCCGAGCTGGAAAGGAAGAACGAGGCGATCCGGATGGTGGTGCCGGAATTTGACAATGAACCGTCACTGGACGTGGTGAAAAAATATGTGGACGGGGACACCCTTTATTTTTATACGGCCCGGAAAGACGGGGATGTGGTCGGCATCGCGGTGGAAACTTTTACCAACGAAGGTTTCAGCGGGAAGTTCAAGCTGATGGTCGGTTTCAAACCTGACAACACCATCAGCGATATCGCCGTGATCAGTCACGCCGAGACCCCCGGCCTGGGGGACAAAATGGAACAGGACAAATCTGAATTCAGCCACCAGTTCCGGGGAAAGGATCCGGCCACCTTCAAACTCTCTGTGAAAAAAGACCGGGGAGATGTGGATGCCATTACCGCCTCCACCATCACCTCCCGGGCATATTGCGATGCGGTGCAGCGGGCCTATGACGCGCTCATGAACCTCTCAACTTCAGACTTTTGACTATCGACTAACGACTTTCGACTAACGACTTTCGACTATATTGACTAGCTTATGAATCAGTGGAAAAATTTCAGTAAGGGCTTTATCAGGGAAAATGCGGTCTTCTCCCTTTTCCTCGGGCTCTGTCCCACCCTGGGTGTGACCACCTCTGCTGTAAACGGACTGGCAATGGGACTGGCCACCACCTTCGTGCTGGTCATGTCCAACCTGGTGGTGTCGCTTGTCAAAAACCTGATCCCCAACAAGGTGCGGATCCCCTCCTTTATCGTGATCATCGCATCCTTCGTTACCGTCGTGGAGCTGGTGATGAAGGGATACGTGCCGGTGCTGTTCGATGCACTGGGACTGTTCATCCCCCTGATCGTGGTGAACTGTCTTGTACTGGGGAGGGCTGAGGCGTTTGCTTCCAAAAACAGCACCTGGTCCTCCCTGGTGGACGGAATGGGTATGGGACTGGGATTCACCATGGCCCTGACCATTCTCGGCACGGTCAGGGAAATCCTGGGCAGCGGGGCCTTCTTCGGGATGAAAATGATCAGCGGGGACGCCATGCTGCTCTTTATCCTGCCCCCCGGTGCGTTCATTGCCCTGGGATACCTGATCCTGCTGGCCAACATCCTCAAAGAAAAAACGACCTGACCATGGAATATGTTCTGATCATCATCGCCGCTGTATTTGTCAGCAACATCGTACTCAACCAGTTCCTGGGGATATGCCCGTTCATAGGCGTCTCCAGCAAGGTGGAGACCGCCCTGGGGATGACAGGCGCAGTCACTTTCGTCATGGTGATCGCCACGCTGGTGACCTACCTGATCTACCAGGGGATCCTGGTCCCCTTCGACCTCACCTACATGCGCACGATCACCTTCATCCTGGTCATCGCCTCCCTGGTCCAGCTGGTGGAGATCATCCTCAAGAAGATCAGTCCCCCGCTCTACCAGGCACTGGGCATCTTCCTACCCCTGATCACCACCAACTGTGCGGTACTGGGGGTAGCCGTGCTGGCAGTCCAGAAAGACTTCAACCTGCTGGGCAGTACTGTCTTTGCCATCGGGAATGCCCTCGGATTCGGACTGGCCCTGATCACCTTTTCCGGTATCCGGGAACAACTGGACCTGCTCAATGTCCCCCGGCGCATGAAAGGGGTCCCCATCGCATTTATCGTAGCGGGACTGATGGCCCTGGCCTTCATGGGGTTTGCGGGGATGGTGTAAAGGCTTGCAAGGCAAGTGGTTAGGGGTTAGGGAAAATGCAATTGCAGCGGAAAATCTGATGTAATATGTCCGATCCCATCATAGAAAAGACCGTGGATTTTGTCAGGCAGCAGCTTGCCGGCGCCGAGGGCGGGCATGACTGGTCCCACATCGAACGGGTATGGAAAATGGCCGGGTTCATCCGGGAACAGGAAGGGCAGGGCGACAGGATGACCATCGATCTTGCCGCACTGCTGCATGATATTGCGGATCCCAAATTCAATGACGGCGATGAAGAAAAGGGGGCAGCACTGGCCTTCGATTTTCTGACCGGGAACGGCCTGGACCTGGACCGGGCCGGACATATCCGGTCCATCATCCGGTATGTTTCCTACAGGGGCGGACTGCCCCAGGATCACATCCAGTCCATCGAATTCCAGATCGTCCAGGATGCCGACCGGCTGGATGCCATGGGAGCCATCGGGATCGCCAGGGCATTCAACTACGGAGGCCACAAAAACAGGCCCATTTACGATCCCGGGGTGCCTGTGCGGGAGTACGCGGATCCGTCAGCCTACCATGCTTCCGCTGCGCCCACCATCAATCATTTTCATGAAAAACTCCTCAGGCTGAAAGCGTTGATGAACACGGAAACCGGGAAAAAGATCGCCCGGGAACGGCATGCTTTCATGCTGCAATTCCTGGAACAGTTCCACAGGGAGGCGGATTTTTTCAGAAGAGAAAATTCAGGTTGATATACAGTCCCGAATTCCCGTCCTCCTTCCTGGCGGCAAAGCCATAATCCACGGTCACAATGAAATTCTGGTTGAGGGCGAAATGGATCCCTCCCCCGTATCCCAGGTGGGGAACCTCCTTTGCATCCGGATCGATCAGCTGTTCAGGCAGGTGGTTGGGAAGGTTCCCGGGCAGCCCGGAGGTGTCGAACTGATACTTCTGGGTCACCATCCCCCCATCCAGGAAAGCGGACAGGGCGATGTACAGATTCTGGTTCAGCACGGTGGTCCGCAGGATCTTACCCCGCAGTTCAATGTTCCCGTAGGCAAATCCTTCACCCACAACCCGGTTCCTCAGAATTCCGCGTACCGTCTTCGATCCGCCCACCCCGTCACTGGTGAGCTTGGGGGCCGTATTGAAGAGATAGGGCATCATGTAAAAAGGCATTTCTCCTGAAAGCTTTCCCTGGTAGGACAGCCGGTAAGCCAGGTTCATCCACTGGGGGATCAGGGTGAAATACTGCCGGTGGGTGAGCACCAGCCGGGTGTAGCTGTAATCGGTGTTGCTCAGAAAGGCAGGTGCATAGTGCAACTGCATCTCGGTCCAGATTCCCCTGAACGGATTGGGCTCATTGTCCCTGGTGTCATAGACCAGTCCGGCCTTGAGCAGGGTATGCCCTCCCCCTTCAGCCTGGTCTTCCGGGATCAGTCCCCAGTCCACATAATTACCATAAAGTGAATTGTGTGAGAGCAGATCCTCATCCTTGCCTTCATTCAGCGCATCCACATCCACCGAGTCGATGGAATTCCCGTAATAGGCAATCCCGCCCAGCCACCGGAGTTTCTGCCCGATGATCTCTCCCTGGAAATCGGCTTTCAGCCGCAGAAGTTGTCTTGAATGCCTGTAGTAGAGCCTGTTGGCATCTCCATGCTGGTCCGTGCTCGCTTCAAAATCAGCATCATACACAGCCTGATACCCGTTAAACCCATAGAAGTCAAGTGCCTTTTCGGTCAGGTAACTGGCCTCGAAAAAGGAGCGGATGCCCGGGATCAGCTTATCCGAATCGTAGGTGATCTGGTTGATCCCGTTGCCTTTTGTGGTCCTGGACCATTCAATATAGACCGAATGGTCATACATGGGATAACGGGACCCGTCCCCGTACCAGTAAAGATTGATAAGGGCCCCGTATTTGAACCCGATATCCGAATCATAGGCCACCACCGGAACGCCTCCCAATGAAAAACCTGTTTTGACCTTCTCCTCCTTCGGAGAAGATCCGGTTCCATTTTCCTGGGCTGTTAAAGTGAAAGAGAGCAATAAGATAAGGCAGAGAGAAAGGCTCAGTTTGTTCATGGGATCAGGGTTAAGTGCGTGCCAATTTATGCATTTTTTCCATTTCACCAACACCGGGAGTCAGGGATATTTGTGTACATTTAATTTTTTAAACCACCCCCAATGAAAGTTATCAGGCCGCTTATCTACCTCATCCTGTTCTTTGCAGGTGCATTCATTATTTTCCTGATCTTTGCCACCCTGGACGATTACCGGCCTGAGCCGGTGGAGCCGCAGCAGGCAGACCGGCAGGTTCCTGCATTTACCGATTCGGCCTCCCTGAGCCTGCTGATCTGGAACATCGGTTACGCCGGCCTGGACGCATCCATGGATTTTTTCTATGACGGGGGCAAACAGATGCGGCCCCCGAGGGAAGGTGTGATCCGGAACCTGAAAGGGATCCTTGAAAACCTTGCTCCTTTTCAGGAATATGACTTTGTTCTGCTGCAGGAGGTGGACCACAAGGCCAAACGCAGCTACCGCATGGACCAGGTTGGGATCATCGGGGAACACTTTCCCGGATTCGGTGCGAGCTTCGGAATGAACTACAAAGTATCCTTCGTGCCCATTCCGGTGAAATCTCCCATGGGAATGGTGGAATCGGGACTGCTGACCCTCAGCCGGCATGCCCCTGCCAGCGTGACCCGGCACAGCTTTCCGGGTAATTATTCCTGGCCGGTCAGGCTCTTTATGCTGGACCGGTGCTTCCTGGTGAACCGGTATCCCCTGGACGCCGGGAACGAACTCCTGGTGATCAACACCCATAATTCCGCCTATGACGACGGATCCCTCAGGGCCGGACAGATGGCATACCTCAGGGAGTTCCTGCTCGACGAATACGAAAAAGGGAACCATGTGATCGTGGGAGGCGACTGGAACCAGACTCCGTATGGCTTTGAGCCGGTCCTCCCGGACCACCCCTTCGATACCGTGGATCTGACTTTCATCGAGAAGGATTTTCCGGCAGCCGGCTGGACCTGGGCCTATGATCCCGGGACCCCCACAAACCGCCGGGTATCCACCCCATATGCACAGGCCACCTCACCCACTACGGTGATCGATTGCTACCTGCTTTCACCCAACGTCCGGCTGGAACATGTGGAAACCCTGGACCTGGATTTCCGTTACAGTGACCACAACCCGGTCATGCTCAGGGCCAGACTCACTGACAGCCAAACTCAATAATCCTTTGATAATGAAAATTCTGAAAAGAATTCTTGTCGTACTTTTCTTTGTGATCATTCTTGCCCTGGCCGCAGGGATGATCTACCTGAATCATATAAGAAACCGTGCGGTGCCCAATTACAATGCCGGGGTGGATCTGGAGAACCTGACGGAAGAAGTGACCGTGTACCGCGATTCGCTGGGTATTCCCCACATTTATGCAGGCAATGAACCGGACCTTTACCGTACCGTGGGGTACGTGATGGCCCAGGACAGGCTCTGGCAGATGGACCTGATGCGCAGGCTCACCGCAGGCAGGCTTGCCGAAGTGCTTGATCCAGGACTGGTGGACACAGACCAGCTATTCAGGGCACTGGATTTTACGGGGAAATCGGAGATGGTGCTTTCAAGGACCGATCCTGAGATCCTGATTTGTATGGAAACTTTTGCGGACGGCGTCAACCAGTTCATAGAAAGTCACAGAAAGAAGCTTCCCTTCGAATTTACTATGCTGGGATATGAACCCGAACCATGGGAGCCCATCCATACGGCCAATATGATCGGGTATATGGCCTGGAATCTTGCCTCGGGCTGGGGAGTTGAGAGCGCCCTTTATAAAATGCAGCAGGTGCTCCCGGACACGCTGTTCCGGGAATTGCTGCCAGATCTGAAATATCACAACACACCCGTCTTTCCCGAATTCATGACGGCGGACAGGGAGCTGCAAATACAGTCGATCCTCGATGATGCCATTGCCCTGGTGGATGATCTGGGAGTGCAGGTATTCAAAGGATCCAACAACTGGGCCATTTCCGGTAATAAGAGTGAAACGGGACTGCCCCTGATGTCAAATGACATGCACCTGGGTCTGATGGCTCCCGGGATCTGGTACCAGATGCATCAGGTGGTGAAGGGAAATCTGAATGTCACCGGGGTGGCCCTTCCGGGTGCTCCCTGGATCATCTGCGGACACAATGAAGACATTGCATGGGGAATGACCAATGTGACGGTGGATGACACCGACTTCTACCTGGAAACCATCAACCCAGAAGACAGCAACCAGTATCTGCTGGATGGAAAGTGGATGGGGATGAAAGTGGTGGAAGAGAAGATCCCGGTAAAAGGACAGGATAAACCCGAGATCAGGGTCAACAGGTACACACACAGGGGACCGGTGGTAAGCGGGTTCACGGGGATCAGGGACAGGGTGATTTCCGTCAGGTGGCAGGGGAATGCATACAGCAACGAGATGCGATCCGTGCACCTGCTCAACAGGGCTTCCGGCTGGGAGGAGTTCCGGGATGCACTCCGGACATTCACCTCCATCAGTCAGAATGTGGTGTATGCCGACAGGTTCGGGAATATCGGGCTGCAGGCCGCTGCAGGTGTGCCCATCCGAAGGGAGGGCGGAATTTTTGTTTATCCCGGCGACACCTCCTGCTATGACTGGACGGGACTGGTGCCATTCGAAGAGCTTCCCTTTTCCTACAACCCTGAAAGCGGTTTTGTTTCCAGTGCCAATAACCGTACGGCGGGGGATGATTATCCCTATTATATCGGGACCTGGTTCGATCTTCCCAACAGGGTGGAAAGGATCCGGGAGATGCTCGGGGATAACGAGATCCTGGGCACCGCAGATTTCATGCTAATGCAACAGGACCGGGTTTCGGACCTTGCCAGGAAAATGACGCCGGTCTACCTGAAGGCCCTGGCGGGCCATACCCGGGGCATCTATGACTCGGCCCACCAGATCCTGGAGCATTGGGATTATGACATGTCGGCTGCATCTCCTGCCGCATTGATCTACGACATGCTCTATATTGAACTGATCAGGAGCATGTTCCATGATGAACTTGGAGAGGAACTGTTCCCGCTGATTTACCAGAACGAAATCCTCGCCCGGAACCTTATAGACAGGGTCAGGATCACCGGGGAATCCGCATGGTGTGACGATAGTACCACACCGGACATGCAGGAAAGCTTCCATGACAACATCCGGGAAGCCTTTTACCGGACGGTGGACACCCTTGCCTCCGCTTACGGGAACGAACCGCATGAATGGAAGTGGGGTGATCTGCACAAAGTATCCCTGGTCCACCCACTGGGCGGGGTGAACATCCTCCAGAGACTGTTCCGTATCAACAGCGAAACCTACCCGGCGGGAGGGAGTTTTCATACGGTATGTCCGTTCGGTTATCCCATTGGAGACTCTTTCATTTCGAATCACGGAGCCTCAGAGCGGCATATTTTCAATACGGCTGACTGGGATGCATCACTGACGGTGATCCCCACAGGTACATCGGGGGTGCCAGCAGCAAACCATTACCTGGACCAGACGGAGTTATACATGAATGACCGGTATCACAGGGACCACTTCTCACGGGAGGCAGTGGAGGCAAACATGAAATACAGGGCCGTATTCAGATGATCAGGCCAGGTAGGAATTGAGCTTTTCCAGCAGCAGGGAGGGATTGATCGGTTTGGTGAGGAACCCGTCGCAACCCGCCCTGGCCGCTTCCTGGTAATCCACGGAATAGGCATAGGCGGTCTGTGCGATGATCACCACATTTTTGGCAATGGCCTTGATCTTCCGGGTAGCGGTGAATCCGTCCATGCCCGGCAGGTGAATATCCATCAGGATCAGGTCCGTGTCGGGATGGCTCCTGATAAAATCCACCGCCTCCTGTCCACCCGTGGAGTATTCAATGACCGCACCCGTATTTTTCAGCATATCGCCCAGGATAAAGGCAGAGGACTCATCGTCCTCCACCACCAAAATGCGTTTCGAATTCCACTGATATGCAGGAGATTCTTCCATTTATTCTAAATTAATAAAAATAATTGCGATAATTTCAGGCCGGTCCGAAAATAATTTATATTTAAAATTCGAAATCAAACCCTTCCGGATGAAACTAAAGAAGATCCTCGGCATAGACATTGGAGGTTCAGGGGTCAAAGGAGCCATTGTCCATACCAAAAAAGGTCACCTGGTGACGAACCGATTCCGTATTCCCACACCCCAGCCGGCCACCCCCGAAGCGGTAGCCGGAGTGATCAAAAAAATTACGGAGCACTTCAAATGGACAGGTCCCGTCGGAGTGGGCTTCCCGGGCGTCATACAGCGGGGGATTGCGCGCACTGCGGCCAATGTGGATGATTCCTGGATCGACAGGGACCTGAACAAACTCTTTTCAGAGACCACTGGGTGCAGGGTGCATGTGGTGAACGATGCCGATGCTGCGGGAATGGCGGAATCAAAATTCGGTGCAGGAAAAGGAGAAACGGGCGTGGTCCTGCTGATCACGGTGGGAACAGGACTTGGAACGGTACTTTTCGTCAATGGAAAACCGGTACCCAACCTGGAGCTGGGACACATCATCCTGCATGGCGATGATGCAGAACTGTATGCTTCCGATGCGGCCAGGAAAAATGAGGAACTGGAATGGGAGGCATGGGCCGGAAGGTTCAACGAATACCTGCTCAGGCTGGAAGAGCTCATCTGGCCCGATAAGATCATTATCGGAGGGGGAGCCAGCAAGAAAGGGGAAAAATTCTTCCCCTATCTTACCACAAAGGCTCCGGTGGTCCCTGCCAAACTGATGAACGAGGCGGGCATTGTGGGTGCCGCGCTGGTGAGCAGGTATTACAACAAGATGGAAAATAAGGACCGGAAAAAGAAGAAAAAATAGAAGGAGTCACCCGGACTGCTAGTTTTTCAGGCTGTCTGCCAGCCTGACAAGCCCCAGGAACTCCGAACGGATCCCCTCCTCGTCCTCTCCCCGGGCCGCTTTCGCCAGTGCGATCACCTGCTCCATGGAAGCATCCGCTTTGTATTCTGAGTCGCGCAGGATCAGCCCGAATTCCGCCACCGCGGCAGAAAAACGGAAGTTAGCAGAAGTTTCATCCGGCTCCAGCACCTTTCCTTTCACGGGGATCTCCACTTTGATGCTGGTATTCCCGTCCGGCTGCTTGTAACGAAGCTTGACGGTCATCAGTTCGGCGGAAAGATCGGGCCTGACCACGGTTTTCGTCCCTTCGCGGTCCTGACCTGACTGGTATTTCAGGGGATCGATGCTTTTCAGCGGTTCCTCCGATCCGGCGGGGATCAGCTCGTAGAGGGCGGTGACCGTATGGCCTGCGCCCATCTCACCGGCATCTTTTTTGTCGTCATTGAAATCCTCGGCATTGAGCAGCCGGTTCTCGTACCCCACCAGCCTGTATCCTTTTACCCGGGCGGGATTGAACTCGATCTGGAACTTCACGTCTTTGGCAATGGTGAAAAGTGTCCCCCCGAACTCGGTGACGAACATCTTCCTCGCTTCCCGGATATTATCGATATAGCCATAATTCCCGTTCCCTTTGTCGGCAATGATCTCCATCCGGTCATCCTTGTAATTGCCCATGCCGAAACCCAGCACGGTGATGAAGATGCCCTGTTCCCGCTTCTCTTCGATCAGCCGTTCCATCTCGGCATTGCTGGAGGGACCGATGTTGAAATCCCCGTCCGTTGCCAGGATGATGCGGTTGTTCCCCGCTTCGATGAAGTTCTCCATGGCCACCTGGTATGCCAGTTTCAGTCCGGCACCGCCTGCGGTGGAGCCGCCTGACTCAAGTCTATCAAGGGCTGCAAGGATCTCTTCCTTTTTTGATCCGGGCGTGGATTCCAGCACCTGTCCCGCCGCCCCCGCATATACCACGATGGCTACCCGGTCCTCCGGTCTCAGTTCACCCACCAGCATCCTGAAGGCCTGCTTCAGCAGCGGCAGTTTGTTGGGCGTCCCCATGGAACCGGACACATCGATCAGGAAAACCAGGTTGGAAGCAGGCAGATGCTCCTTCTGGATGCTTTTCCCCTTCAGTCCCACATGTAAAAGCTGGTGATCCGCATTCCAGGGACATTCGGAAATTTCCGTGTACACCGAGAAAGGGTGCTTTCCTTCGGGCTCGGGATAATCGTAGCTGAAATAGTTGATCATCTCTTCGGTCCTGACCGCATCTTTCGGGGGCAGCTGGCCCATATTCAGGAACCTGCGCACGTTGGAGTAAGCGGCCCTGTCCACATCGATGCTGAAGGTGGAAAGCGGCGCATGCAGCACATCCTTGAAACCGTTCTCGTGGATGGCTGAATACCCTTCCGTGTTCCATTGCGGGACATTCCCTTCCGGAGGCCTGGCCTGACGGTAACTGTGATACCCCGCCTGGTTGTCTGTGAGCACACCCTTCACCGGTGCGGACATATCGGCCGCATGCTTATGGGGCCTTGCCACTGCATCATACTCATGGTATACCACCTCCTCCTGTACCGGCTGTGAAAGTTTCATGGTCACATTGATCCGGTCAGAACTTCCGATCCTGACCTCCGCCCGCTCCATTCCCGGGTGCGTAAAGACGAGGTACCCGGGTCCGGGATCCACCGAAATCCGGTAGGCACCCTGAAGATCGGTGACCGTGCTGGCGGAGGTCCCTTTGACCGCCACATGCACCCCGGAAAGGGGATTTCCGGATTCATCGGAGACGATCCCGCTGATCACCCTGGCTTGTCCGGGTGCCATACCGTATAATGACATCAGCAGCATGGTGAACATCAATAATATTGTTTTCATGATTTCATATTTTAAGTTTGACTTCACCGGAAGGATGCCCCGTTGAAATCGATTCCATAAATTCTTCCACTTTTTTTTTACTTTTATCAAATACCACACCCCGTGATATGCTCCAGATCAGTGGCAAACATCCCGAAAAAACGGACGAGGAATTACTCGGGAAATATCTCGCTGCGGGGGATCTGGATGTGCTGGGCGAACTTTACACCAGGTACATGCACATGGTATACGGCGTATCGCTGAAATACCTTGAGAACCGTGAAGAGGCGAAGGATGCGGTGATGCAGATCTTTGAACAGCTGGTCACGGACCTTCCCCGGCACCGCATTCGCAATTTCAGAAGCTGGCTCTATGTGCTGACGAAGAATCACTGTTTCATGCAGCTCAGAGCCGCGAAAAGGATGCGCGGGAAACTGGAAGCGATAAAAAATGAGCCTGCATTTATGGAATCCGGGGAAGAATTGCATCCCATTGACAGAGCGGATGAGTCCATCGAGGATGCACTGAGGATGTGCATTGGACAATTGAGATCTGAACAGAAACAGTGCATTGAGCTGTTCTATGATCAGAAACTGTGCTACAAAGAGATCTCGGAGCGGATGCACATGGAAGAGAAAAAGGTGAAAAGTCACCTGCAGAATGGAAAAAGGAATCTGAAAATATGCCTTGAGAAAAAAAATGTCCGGTAAAAGTAAACATAGGAATGTCAATGATTTTCTGCGGTACCTGAAAGGAATGCTTTCGAGCCGTGAGCGCCACCTGTTTGAGCGGGACCTGGAAACGGATCCGTTCTCCAGGGAAGCCATGGAAGGACTGGAGAAGGTGCCTCCCGGGCAGGCCGAGGAGGACCTGCTGGAACTTCACTCCATGCTCGGGGAACGGATGGCGGGAAAGGCACCCGCCCGCAAAAAAGTGGCCAGGAGGAGAAGGATCTCGATCTACAGCGCCGCTGCCGCCGTAGCCGCCCTGCTGATCGTGGGTACCGTCTTCCTGCGGCTGTATGATTTCAATCCGGAACAGGCGGAAGAAACCCTCATCGGTGAGGAATTCCCGGCGGCAGTTCCTGAAGAGACAGATGGAACCATCCAGGCTGAGACTGTACCCGGAGCAGAGATTGAACCGCTGCAGGATGAAACCGTGACCGGGGCAGTGGAAACACCACGGCAGGAAGACCGTATTGTCCACCAGGAAGCCGCTCCCGCTGAGCCTGCAGCCGATGCCCGGTCACAGGAAGCGACCGCAGCTGGCGCCGATGTCAGGGCGCCCGAAAGTGCCGGTACCCCGGACCCGGGAACGGAACCGGCCGCTCCGGAAAAAGATGCGACTACCGCACGAAGGTCCGGATCGGCCCCGGCTGCCCCGGGCAAGCACACAGGAATGGAAAGCCAGGACACACAGCTGCAGGTTATGAAAAAAACCTCCAATTTTGAAGGAAAAGCGTTGTATGACAGGGCGGAAACGGCATTGGCGGAAACGGCAAGCCATGTCGTTCTGATCGAAGAGGACCTGCAGCCAGCTGAGATCCCTTCCGGGGCAGCACCCGCCACGGGATTTGAGTCATTCAGGCTGTACGTTGCGGAAAACCTGCGGTTCCCTCCTGAAGATACGGTCACCCAACGGGCTGTGGTCGTTCTTGAATTCACCATAACCCCCGAAGGCGCCATCAGGGATATCCTGCCGCTGCGCACCCCCGGGGAAGGTTTCACCCGCCAGGCCGGGCAGCTTTTACTCAACGGCCCCGCATGGAATCCCGCCACTGACCAGGAAAAGAAGATCGAAGATCGTGTAAGGCTGAGGTTTGTTTTCAAAAGATAATTAAAAACCCAGCACCATGAAAAACAGACTTTTGAACCGTGCGGGATTGTTGTCCCTGGCGGTTATTTTTTCTGTTGCGCTGATGTTCACATTCACCGAGCTCCCGGCATTCATTGATCAACTGCTTCAGAACCGGATCGGCTTCCCGCAGTTTGACCAGGGAGCAGGGGAAGTGAACAGACTGAAAACTGAATTGTTTATCAGCGGCCTGCACCTGAGATGGATAGGCTACGGAGCGCTGCTCCTCATCCTTGCGTTGATCATCACCGGCTATGCCACAAAAAGAACCGGATGGGCAATGGCAGGAGCGGTGGGTTTATTCATTCCCGTCTTCGGCCAGTTTGCGCTGAGCATGTTCTTCCTGGCCGGACTGGGCCTGCTCAGGGTTGGCTGGCTGCCTTTCCTGGAAATCACCTCCTTCGATGTGCTTGATCTGGGCAAAGTGATCTATGTCCCCTACTGGATCTTCATGTGGTTCTTCGGGCTCTTCGGATGGAAAGCACATGCTGTGCTCTCCTACTTTTTCATGGGAACCGGGGCCTTCCTGTTCGCCTGGGGAGTGCTTGTATGGATCAGGACCAGAACTGAAGGCAGCAAGATAGCCTCTGACAGAATATACAGGATCTCCCGTCATCCCCAGTACCTGGGATGGATCCTGTGGAGTTACGGCTTTATTCTCTTCACCCCGTTCATCAACCAGATGAGAAAATCGTGGTCGGTCCCCTCCTCCATGCCCTGGCTGGTAATGACCATGGTCATCATCGGGATTTGCCTGCTAGAGGAATTGAGGATGATGGAAATCACCGGGGGTGAATACAACAAGTACAGGTCCTCTTCACCCTTTCTGATCCCCCTGCCCGGATGGCTGAACAGGATTATTACCTGGCCGGCGCGGCTGGTCACCCGGGGTGGATACCCCACCCGGCGGATCCAGGTGCTGTGGATCGTACTGATCTATACAGGGATCTGTATATCATTGTCCCTCTTATGGGTTGATTTCAAGCGGGACCGACCGGAGAAAATTGCAGGTACGAAAACCCGCGAAGCACTGAATGAAATCGTGGCCGAGCTGGACAACGCGGGGGATAACAGGAAGAAGATTTTTTCACTGATGGAACCGATTCCCGGATTCGGTCCCGGGGGAATGGAAGCACTTTCCCTTCTCACAGGACATGAAAATCCCATCATCCGCGAATTTTCCATCCAGATGCTGGGCCGGCAAAAGATAACTGCCGCGGAAGACCTGTTTATCCATGCCATGCATGATTCGGTATGGAGGGTAAGGAACAGTGGCATCATTGCCGCAGGAGAGATCAGGTCGGAAAAGGCGACAGAGCACCTGATCCCTATGCTGGATGAGCCAGGGATGGATCGTAGCCTGGTCCTTATCTACAGCGCACTGGGTTCCATTGGTACCCATGCGGCCATCCCGTACCTGGTGGCCGGACTGGATGGCGGGGAGCACTATTTCCAGCAATCAGCGTTGGAAGCGCTCATGGTGATCGATCCGTCGGCGGGGATCGATCATGCCATCGGGGAACTGAAAGATGAGGATGTGCAGGTCAGAAGGAACGCGGTGCTGGCATGTATTCGTTCAGGAGATCCGAGAGTCATCGAACCCCTCAGGTTCCTATACAGCGATGAAGACTTCGAGGTCAGGTTATATGCCAGACAGGGCATTAAAAGGATGCAGAAAGACACCCTGAAACGTCAGCGCACAACCGGAAACTCTGTGATCCGCAGGGTGGTACAACCGTAAGGGACCAGCATGATCTCTTCAGCAGATTCATCCTCAAGGTGTTGCAGGGGGAGACTGTGCGGGAGGGGACCGGCCATCTCCCTGTACAGGGTCCAGTCCGGAATGATCTTTCCCATGGTCTTTAATACCACCGGGGTGGCGTCAATGCTCCAGGGGTAGAACTCATGATTTTCGACGGAAAATTCGTCTGTCCCACTCGCAGGAGCCTGTGCCTGTAACCTGAACTCAAATCCGTTTGCCGGGTCCAGCACGGCTGATTCCAGCAATCCGTAATTCCAGGGATCAACAGGCCTGACTTCATCAAAGGCACCCCACCGGTCGGTACTGTCCACATGGCTCCATGCTTCCCCGATCTTCAGGGCGTAGACCAGGGGTCCGCGGTGGACCGACACCGACTGCTCCACCCACCTTTCCAGGGTTGTCTTCATGGGCAGATGCACTTCGAGCACGTCACCATCCTCCCACTGTCTGCTTAGGATGGCCATTCTCCCTCCTGTTTCCGTTGCCAGTTGCTTTCCGTTCAGGATGATTGTGGCCTCGACGCACCACCCGGGGATCCGGATATGAAAAGGAAAATCCACAGGCCGGGGAACGGATACCTGGAAACGGACAGTTTCCTCAAACGGGTACCGCGTTATCTGGCGGATGGACACTTCCGTACCATCGCCGACCCGGGTGCTGACCACACTGGGAGCAAACATCACGGCAGCCACTCCCCCGTCCGCCGTGGCATACCAGAGGTGGGTCACCAGCTTGGGCCATCCCTGGTGCATGTTGCAGGTACAGCAGGGATAACCGGTGAGGAGCCCGAAACAGAGATCCGTATTCCCGTGATGGTCCTCTTCATAAAAGTTATGCCGGTGACGGGTCAGCATCACCTGGTTGGCCTGCTGGAAATACTGGCGGGAGGAAAAATCATCGGAGATCTGGGCCGGAAGCGCATTGTAGGCAATTTGTTCCAGGTGGTCCATGAACTCCGTGTCACCCGTGACTGCGATCATCTTCTCCAGGGAATACATCAGCTCCACCACCGAGCACAGCTCGATCCCCTGGGTGGGGGTACGCCCGTGCAGCGGCTCGTCCCCACCGTACATGCCCTGGGGCTGACCGTGAAAGCGGCGGATATCCCGGAACGCTTTCTTCACAGCTTCCAGGTACTCCGGACGCGGATCCTGCTGGTACCGGATCAAAGGCTCTTTGATCCCCTGCGCCAGGTTGACGCAGTGGAAAGCCTGGAACTGCTCTACACAGAGCCTTCCGATCAGGGTGTCATCGAAGGGATACCGGTTCCCCGTATTGTAGGGGTACAGGTGGTCCATCTCCGGGCCCCTGTAACAATCCCCGTTGAGAAATACTTCGGTCCACGGGAAGGTCTGCTCATGGATCAAATCGGCCAGTTTCAGGAGGAAGGTCTCCCCGGTAATGTTGTACAGCCAGTAAACCATCAACAGGTTATCCCCTCCCCTCCGGTTGGCCCAGAATGACCAGTGGTCCAGGGGAGTCTCCGGCAACTCCGCAAGCTGGTAGCGGAAGTACCGGGTCATCAGATCGGTCACCCGCTCATCCCCCGTGGCTTCGTAATATTGCTGCAGCACTTTCAGCATCACCATCTTGGGCCACCAGTCACGCCGCCTCGATTTCTGGATACCGGGTTCCGGTTCGGGTTCCTCTGCGAAGGGGACCGGACCGAAATAACCTTCATCGGTCTGACTGTTCAGGGTCCATTCGATCCATGGCATGGCTTTGGCTTTCAGGGAATCATCTTCCAGCAGCCAGGCCAGGGGAACCAGCCCGTCCAGCCAGTAAGGCCCCCTTTCCCACCCGTCGCCGTCACCGCCCAGCCATCCGTTCCGTCCGCCCAGCACCAACGGGTACCATTCATCCAGGTGGCCGGTCATCCCCGTTTTCATCAGCTGGAGCTGCCGGAGCAACCATCCCTCCGGTTGGATGGCCCCCAGGGGAAGTTCAATATAGGGATTGGGTGTTAGCGGAAAACGGTTCTGCAGGCCGGCCGCACTTTCCGTCCTGTTGCCGACCCTGCAGGAGGTGCTCAGCAGGATCAGCGCCGCAAAAAGCAGATTCAGACTATTTTTCATTCGTTTCATTCCTTGAAAAAAGATTGACAAGCAGAGAAAAAACACCCAGGAAGAGCAACAGCAGGAGGTCCATCCGGATGTGAAAGAGCTGGTCCGGTATCCATCCCAGCAGCGAGCTGATAAAAATGACGAGACAGGCAAAGGTTGCTACCGGGATCATGGGCCCGGATCTCTTTCCCGAAAATACGGCCGTGAAGATCATGGGCGCCAGCAGGGCCGTCCCCGCAAAGCTGACCCTGGCAAGCATCACCAGCTCATCGCTGCTGAGGATCGAAAATACAAGGGCGGCGATCCCGAAGAAAATGATGGCAAGCCGTGTCCTCAGCATGACCTTTCTGTCAGGACCGGAAATGAGCGACCGGAACTCCGTCCCCAGCGCGAAGATCTGAGAATCGCTGGTGGAGAGTGCAGCCGCGACCAGTCCGATGATGGCCAGCGCCGCCACAATTCCCGGTTGATCGAACAACAGTACTTTTGCGATAAAATCTGCGGTGGATTCAGTGGGATACCTGACTGCCCCGTAGTATCCCAGGATCACCGTGGGGAATATGATCAGGTTGGCGAAAATGCCCACACCGATGGCCATCTTATGGGTTTCCTTCAGGTTTTTCATGACCACGATCCGCGTGGTCAGCTGCGGCTGCGTCACGGGGATCAGCATGATCACCAGCAGGGATGCCACCAGGAACTGGACATTGAAAAGCCCTTCCGGTCCGGGTACGGAAAGCAGTGCGGCATTCGCCTTCTCCACTGCTGCGAACATGTTTTCAAATCCGTCGAACCAACGGAGACAGTTCATGGCGATGATCCAGATCACCGTGAGCAGGATCAGTCCCTGGAAAGAATCCGCGTACATGATCGCTTTCAATCCCCCTATTTCGCTGTATATTAACATGATCACCACAATGGCAAGGGCCCAGCCCCAGACAGGCAGGAATGCCGGGAATGTGGCATGCAGGAAAATGGAGACTCCGCGTATCTGTATGGCCACATAGGGAATGAGAAAGATAAAGACACCGGCAAAATAAACGTAACCGGCGATTTTGTTCCCGAAGCTGGATTGCAGCAGGGAGGAGATCCCGCTGAATTCTTTCTCCGAGACCTTTTTCCTGAGATGGAACCCGAACCAGACGATGAGGAATACCAGTGCCCCGTCGGATACCGCCAGGAAGATCCAGGCCCCCACCCCGTTGATCCTGAAAAAATCGGGCATTCCCATCAGTGTGAAAGTACTGAACAGGGTGGCCGCAAAAGTCATGAATCCCAGGGCAGACCCGATATTGGACCCGGCAAAAATGTAATCGACCGGACTTTTAACTTTTTTCTTAGACCTGAGGGAAATGTAGACCAGCAGGCCCAGGTAAAGAATCGAAAAGAGGATGATCCATTTCGTCATATCATTCCCTGTTTGATCCCCGGTGCAGGATGGCTCCGATGGCGGTGAGCACAACCAGTCCGACGCTGATCAGGATCCCGGTCCACAAAGTACGGGGAAAACCGAACACCGCAGGGGTATGCTTTCCGAAGGGGATTACCAGGGGAGTGAATGTGATCACGATCAATGCAGCCGCTGCAATGATCGTCAGGTACCAGAGATATTTCTTGATTCCTTGCATCCGGATATGAATGAACCCTTGTGTGGGACCATCGAAAGAATGCTCAATTTAATAGATACAGTGTATATTTCAAAGCAGCATGACACATGAAGTGGAAAAAATATCAGAGAGCTAGCTAAGGGGGATTGTTTCCCAATCCCATGTGGGGATTGTTTCCCAATCCCATGTGGGGATTGTTTCCCAATCCCATGTGGGGATTGTTTCACGATCCCTTAAGGGGAGACCTGCAAAACATTGAAATGCCTGGATGATGCTTCGCATCATCAGGTTTTTTATTTGCCCTGTCGCTTACGAAAGCAAGCTTTCGATGCTTCAGGGCAAATAAAAATCCCCGGCTGACGCCGGGGCATTTCATGTTTTGCGGAGAGAGGGGGATTCGAACCCCCGGTACGCAGAGCGTACAACGGTTTTCGAGACCGCCCCGATCGACCACTCCGGCATCTCTCCTGGTATGTTGCAAAAATAGAAAAAATCTTCTATCATTGCCGGTCATGGGACATCTGTTATCGCTGCCAATGAGAAATAAAGGAATCTTTCTGCTGATTTCCGGAATCTTGAGCTTCCCGGCCGGTTGCAACCGGTCGGGTCCGCCTGTCCAGGATGAAGCGGAATATCAGGCATCCATCGAAACCTGGCGGCTGGAGCGACTGGAAAGGCTGAAAGCGGAAAAGGGCTGGCTGAACCTGGCAGGACTGTTCTGGCTCGAAGAGGGGGAGAACCGCTTCGGATCCGATCCATCCAATGACATCATCTTCCCGGATAAAGCCAGTGATTTCTGCGGCACGCTTATCCTGAAAGAGGGTGTGGTGACGCTGCACGCAGCGCAAGGATCAGGAATACAGGATGCCGGTAAACCGGTCACCACCCTGGAACTCCGGGACGACCACACCAGGAACACCACCATCCTCCGGCAGGGTGACCTGGCATGGAATGTTATCAGGCGTGGAGAACAGTTCGGGATCCGCCTGCGGGATTACAAACATCCCCGCATTGAAAAACTGGACAGCATCCCCTCCTACCCCGCGCAGAAGGATTACGTGGTGGAGGCCAGGCTGGTTCCATATGATGAACCGAGGATCATGAAGGTGGCCACCCCCGTGGAAGGCTACATGGAGGAATACACATGTCCCGGTGAATTGCACTTCAGGCTTCACGGAAACAAACTGACCTTGCTCCCCTTTATTTCGGGCAAACAGTACTTCCTGGTGTTCGCCGACAAGACCACCGGACTGGAAACCTATGGCGCGGGAAGGTTCATGTATGCTTCCAGGAGCAGAAAGGGAAGGGTGATCCTGGACTTCAACAAAGCCTATAACCCGCCCTGTGTGTTTACTCCTTATGCCACCTGTCCCATGCCGCCCATGGAAAATTACCTGCCCATACCCATCGAAGCGGGCGAAAAAGCGATCCACCTGGATTAGGGGTTCGGATCTGCCGGGTTTTTGGGCAATCCCGATTGAAGAATCCGGCTTTACAGGCTTTCATGTTCCGTTCTCCGGATGATCTCGTCCTGCAGTTCCCGGCCCAGGGCATTGAAATAATCGCTGTAGCCGGCTACCCGGACGATCAGGTCCTGGTGCTTTTCCGGGTGTTTCTGGGCATCACGGAGGGTAGCCGCCGAGACCACGTTGAACTGGATATGGTGACCGTTCTTGCTGAAATATCCGCGGATCAACCCCGTCAGCTTCCGGATACTGTGTCCGTTACTGAAAAAATCAGGAGTGAATTTCTGATTCAGCAGGGTTCCCCCTGTTTTCAGATGATCGATCTTCAGGGCCGAGTTGAGTACCGCGGTGGGTCCCCTGCGGTCCATTCCCTGTACCGGTGAGATCCCTTCCGAAAGCGGCTCAAGGGCCAGTCTCCCGTCGGGTGTGGCCCCCACCACCTTTCCGAAATAAACATGACTGGTGGTGGGAAGCATGTTGATCCGGTAAGTGGCTCCACGCGGGCTCATCCGTCCGTCTACTGCATCGTGGAATGCTTCGAACACCCAGCGGGCATGCCGGTCCGCCGCATCATCATCGTTCCCGTACCTGGGGGTATCATAAAGCAGGGAGGCCCGGAATGCATCATGTCCCTCGAAATTGTCGGCGAGCACCCGGAGGAAAGTCGGAAGCGTGATGGATTTTCGCTCAAATACATGTACATCGAGCGAACTCATCATGTCCGTGATGGAACCCAGTCCCACTCCCTGCACATAGCTTGTATTGTACCTGGCCCCGCCCGCATTGTAATCCCTGCCCTTCGGGATACAGTCCTCGATGAGCAGCGAAAGGAAGGGGACCGGCATATGGACCGAAAATATGCGTTCAATGATGTTGTTCCCGGCGATCTTGATATCCATAAAATGGTGAAGCTGCCGGATGAAAGCCTTTTTCAGGGCTTCAAACGAATGGAAGGTACCGGGTTCACCGGTCTCCGCCCCGATCTTTTTACCCGTCATGGGATCCGTTCCGTTGTGGAGGGTGATCTCAAGCACCTTGACCAGGTTGAAATACCCGGTGAGAATATAGGCTTCCGTTCCGAAGGCTCCGCTTTCCACGCAACCGGAAGCGCCGCCCCGCCTCGCATCCTCCAGACTTTTGCCCTGGTTCACCAGTTCCTGGATGATGGCCCCGGTATTGAAAAAGGAGGGCTGACCGAACCCGGTTTTCACAATACGGACCGCCCTGTCCACATAATCATCCGGGTTCTTCGGGCTAACCTGCACCATGGAGGAGGGCTGCAACAGCCGCATTTCCTCAATCACATCCAGCAGGATCAGGGTGAGCTCGTTCACCCCGTCCGATCCGTCCTCCTTCACTCCACCCAGGTTGATCAGGCAGAAATCGGTATAGGTATTGCTCTCTTCGGCGGTGACTCCCACCTTGGGGGGTGCGGGATGGTTGTTGAACTTGATCCAGAAGCAGTGCAACAGTTCCCTGGCTCCCGCCTCATCCAGCAGTCCCCCTTCCAGGTCGCGCCGGTAAAAAGGCAGCAGGTGCTGGTCCAGCCTGCCCGGATTGAATGAATCCCACGGATTCAGCTCGGTGATCACACCCAGGTGGACAAACCAGTAGTACTGGAGGGCTTCATGCAGGGTTTCCGGGGCATGGGCGGGAACCCTGCGGCAGACGGCCGCCATCCCGGTCAGCTCACTCTT
>DSEO01000200.1 GCA_011056635.1 Bacteroides sp. | reverse complement strand
GGTATGTAAGCTGACCGGGGGCGGTTTCTGGTCCGTCATCCGGAGCTGCGAAAGTAAATTCCGCACCCAGATAAGGAGCCGCCACCCTGGTGATGCGCCCTTTCTCACCCATCCCGATAACCACCTTCCGTCCCGGCAGATCATACAGTGAAAACAGGTTCCTGATATCCTCCACGGTATGCACCTCCGTTGCGATCTTGGCTACCGAGGCACCCATCTGGTAAGCTTTGTCCATAATGGCCGTCAACCGGTCACGTCCCGGTGTCTGTTCACTGTTGTGGTAGGAGACAATCACCCGACAACCGCGTTCAACGGCATATCCGGCCAGTTCTCTGAAATATTCCGGGGAAGATTCGATCTCCAGGTCCAGGAAACCGGCTCCCAGTTCCACTGCAGCTTTCAGCAGATCCATCCTTTCCCCGTCACCAGGGCCTCCCGGCCTGCAGGTGGCGATGACCCGGATATCACCGGGGATCCATGCAAACAACTTTTCCGGTTCCTCCCGGATCAGATCGAGCCTGAGTTCGAGCATCTCCGCCCTGAGCCGGAGAACGTTCTGTAATTGCGCTGCATTCCCGATGCTAACACAGATCATGAAGCATTTTTTTAAGTTCGGTGAGGGGGATTTTCCGGACAAACGCACTCCCCAGATCATCCAGAAGCACAAAATGGATCTGTGCCCCGCTTTTTTTCTTGTCTTTTCTGATGTGATCGTAGATCCGATCGGGATCCATCTCCGGTTCCACAGGCAATCCGGCATCAGCAAGTATCCTTTCAAGGATCGAGACACTTTCTGCCCCAAGTTGACCCAGTGTGTGTGAGAGCCTGGCAGCCAGGACCATACCCATTGCAACCGCCTCCCCGTGAAGGATCTTTCGGTCCCTTTCGATGGCATGACCCAGGGTATGACCGAAATTGAGCAACCTCCTGATGCCGGATTCAAACTCATCCTGCTGCACGATGTCCGCCTTGATAGAAACGCACCGGGTCACCACCGCTTTCAGCACATCCATATCCAGAGAACGCACTCCTTCCATATGGTCGCCGAGGAAATTCAGGAACTCCCTGCTTCTGATGGCCCCGTACTTGATCACCTCGGCAATCCCTGCCACGTATTCCCTGCGGGCCAGCGTGGTTAACAGGGACAGATCGCACCAGACGAATGCGGGCTGGCGGATGACACCCACCATGTTTTTGTACCCGTCCAGATTGACCCCGTTCTTTCCGCCGATGCTGGCATCCACCTGCCCCAGGAGGGTGCTGGCAATGAACCCGAACCGGACCCCCCGCATATAGGTGCTGGCAACAAAGCCGGCCACATCGGTGGTCACTCCGCCCCCAACTCCCACCAGCAGGGAGGACCTGTCGGTCTCCAGCCGGACCAGCTCCCTGTGGATCTGTTCCACAGTCTGTATGGTCTTATACTGTTCTCCAGAGGGGATCGGTACAACCGGAAAAGAATCAAAGTGCTGTCCGTGCAGCGACATCACCTTTTCATCCACCAGAAGCACCGGCCGGGGATCCAGGTTTTTCAGGCCGGAGGAAAGGTTTTCACCCACGGAGATTTCAGTCTCCGCATGCCTGGCGGACAGTCTTATCCCTTGTTCCATGATTATTCCTCATTCATGATCCTGGTCTGATGGTTGATCGACTCCTGGTGGATGGAACGGAACAGCCGGATGATGAATTCCTCACTGAGCCCTTTCCTGGTCCCCAGCTGCAGTCGGTTCTTCAGCATGTCATCCCACCGTTTGGTCTGCAGGATGGTGATGTTGTTGACCTTCTTGTATTCACCGATCTGATCGGCCACCTTCATCCGCTCCTCCAGGATGTTGATGATCCTGTCATCCATTTTATCGATCTGGTCCCTCAGGGCAGCCAGGGTAAGCATCAGCTCTTCCTTTATCTCGGGATCCCTGATTATCAACCGATTCAGTAGTTTTCCGAGTGCGTCCGGGGTCACCTGCTGATTCGCATCGCTCAGTGCCTTGTCGGGATTGCAGTGGGTCTCGATGATCAATCCGTCGAAGTTGAGGTCCATAGCCTTCTGGGAAATATCGAAAAGCAGTTCCCTGTTACCGCATATGTGACTGGGATCGGTTATGATCGGAATCCGGGGGATTCTGCGGCGGAGCTCTATGGGGACCTGCCACTGGGGCACATTCCTGTAAAGCGTCCTGTCATAACTCGAAAACCCGCGATGAATGGCAGCCATCCTTCTGATTCCCGAATTGTTGATACGCTCGATGGCCCCGATCCACAGGTCCACATCCGGGTTGATGGGATTCTTGACCATCACCGGTATGTCCACACCGCGGAGACTGTCCGCAATATCCTGTACCGCGAAGGGATTGGCCGAAGTTCTGGCCCCGATCCAGATGATGTCCACCCCGTATTTGAGCGCTTCATACACATGCTTCACATTGGCTACCTCGATGGCCACCCGCATCCCGGTTTCCTTTTTCACCCGCTGCAGCCATTTCAGCCCAACAGAACCCACGCCTTCAAATGAATTGGGCCTGGTTCTGGGTTTCCAGATTCCCGCCCTGAAGATTTTTATCCCCATGGCTGCCAGGGGAACAGCAGTATTCATTACCTGTTCCTCGGTCTCTGCACTGCAGGGTCCTGCGATGTAAACGGGTTTTTGAAAAAGATCGCTTTCTGCAGTGACGGGTTCAAGATCTATATCCACTACCATATTTTCTCATTATTCAATGACCGATAATCCTTTTTCATATTCCCCCAGGATACCCAGTGAGGCAGTAAAGGGCCTGATGGCTTCGAGGGACTTTTGATACATTGCGTAATCATGGATCTCAACATCCACGTAGAACAAGTATTCCCAATCCTTTCCCACAATGGGCATGGACTGGATCTTGGCCAGATTGATGTCATAATAGGACAGGATGGAAAGGATTTTTGACAGCGATCCGATCCTGTGGGCAAGGGAAAAATAGACAGAGGCTTTGTTCACCTTGTCTGCCGGGACATTGAATCCGTTTTCTGCAAGGATCAGGAACCGCGTATAGTTCATCTTGTTGGTCTCAATACTCTCGGCCACCACATGCAGTCCGTATTTTTCCGCAGCCAGCCTGCTTGATATCGCCCCTGCATACCTGAGTCGCCTGCTGGCTATCTCTTCCGCGCTCATGGCGGTGTCAATGCTTTCTATCAGCCTGATATCCGGGTAGTGGTCGAAAAAATCCTGACACTGCAGGATGGCCATGGGATGGGAGAACACTTCTCTGATGTCCCCGATCCTGACCCCGGGCAAGGCCACCAGGTTCTGCTTGATTCGGAGGTAGATCTCCCCGATGATGTGCATACGGGTGGTAATGATCAGGTTGTAATTGGGTATGATGCTGCCGGCCAGTGAATTCTCTATGGCCATGATCCCGAAATCGGATTTTCTGTTCTTCAGTGTGGATACCATGTCCCGGAAGGTCCTTGCCGGAAGGATTTCGATCTCCTCACCCCGAAAATAATGGTGTGCTGCGATCTCGTGAAAGGCGCCGTAACCACCCTGTATTGCTATGATCTTTGCCACTGTCTGTTACAGAATAAGGTGCTCTGAAACTTTTCACAAAAAAACCCGACTGCTGAGCCGGGTATCATGCACATTCAGGAAGCCCGACCAGTTATCGACTGGAAAAAAAATAGTAAAAAAATACGGCGCTTCTGTACATCATCCCTGATTTTTACGATGTAAACCTAAACAATTATTGGTTAAAAACCAAGAATCGCTTCAAATTGAAAGCGCAAATAATATTGTTATATTGTTCCGGTCATATGGCCGGATTGCATTTGCCGGGAACATTCATGAAAAAAAAGGAAAGATACGAACAGGTCATCCAATACTTCAACCATACGATGCCTGTCGCAGAGACCGAACTGCTGTACGGCAATCCCTATGAACTGATTGTGGCTGTCATCCTTTCTGCCCAGTGCACGGATAAGCGGGTGAACATGATCACGCCCCTGTTCTTTCAACATTTCCCGGATGCATGCTCCCTGGCAGCGAGCGAACAGGACGCGGTCTTCCAGGTCATCAAAAGCTGCTCCTATCCCAACAGCAAAGCGAAAAACCTGCTGGGGATGGCAAAGATGCTGGTCGAAAAATTCGGAGGAACCGTACCGGACAACATGGATGATCTGCTCCAACTGCCCGGGGTGGGCCGTAAAACAGCCAATGTGATCCTTTCTGTGGCCTTCCGCAAACCTGCCATGGCAGTGGATACACATGTGTTCCGGGTGTCAACCCGCATTGGGCTGGTCTCCAATGCGAAGAATCCCTACCAGGCTGAAATGCAGCTCGTCAAGAACATCCCTGCCGAACAGATACACATTGCCCACCACTGGCTGATCCTCCACGGAAGATATGTGTGCAAAGCAAGGAACCCGGAATGCCACAGCTGCGGTTTAAGACCATTTTGTTTATATTACAAAAAGAATCATACAACGTGAAACCCTTTGCATCAGAACCGTTGCTGACAGAAAGGTTGCAACTTTTGCCATGAAGTAAGCGGCCTGAAAACGTTCTGAATCCCTTATAAATTAAGGTCCCCGGGCAGTCCGGCGGCCTTTTTGTTTTTAAAAAAAAAGTATTATTTTTACTCTTACTATGAAATCTCCTTCAGTGAAAGGTCTTAATCCTGTGCGAAAGCATAACAATTGCCAAATGACCGCTTTAACCCAGTGAAAAAACAAATGCACATGAACCGAAATTTTAGAATGACCGGCAGATCTATCCTTCTTCTCCTTATTTTCCTCGGACTCCTGACGGATGGCTGTAACAGGGGTGCCAAAAGCGCAGGGGAAAATTCGGAATTTGAAGCGACAGGTACCCTGGACCCGGAAACACAGGAGCAGATCAACACCGCCAAACGAATTTTTTATTCCCTCCCCTCCCCGCTTGAAACTGCCATGCTTATCAAAAATGCGGGCGCAGAATATGACGAAAGGCTTCTGAATCCCGTGGAAAACACCTCCATATATCTTACTGCCAAAAGCAGGGCCCTGAACCTGGGAATCTATTCCACCGACCTGAGCTATGCCAGCCTTTTCGACCAGACGCAGGCCACCCTGAATTATATCGAGGCTGCCAAGGCGATGGCGGACGGCCTGAATATCCTGGACGCCATTGACGAGGAGACCATGGAACGGCTGGAAAACAATATCAACAACCGGGATGTTATCATTGATATTATTTCGGAAACCCTCATGAATTCAAGTTCTTACCTGAAAGAAAACGGCCTTGAGGCTACGGCCGCGGTGGTTCTGGTGGGAGGTTGGATGGAAGGCCTTTATATCGCCACAAATCTTGTGGGCGAAGATCAGCTGGAGGGCAATAAGCTGGTTGAAAGAATTGTTGACCAGAAACTTTCCCTGGATATCATCCTCAACCTGCTGAAACAATCATCCGAAGACGAGGATGCCCTTGCTGTAATGGACGATGTAAAAGAGCTGAAGTCTATCTTTGACAAGATCTCCATTGAACAGGGTGAAGTCACTGCCGTGGAAGATCCTGAAACAAATGTGACAACCCTCCGGTCGGAATCATCCATGAAGATCACCAGGGATGTATTTAATGAACTGCGGATCCGTGTTGGAAAAATCAGAAGTAGATATATATCCTAATACCATTATACCATGACTAAGAAAGGATTACTTTTCATATCCCTGTTTGCTTTCATGCTTATGCTTCCGGTTGCCATGCATGGCCAGTGCAAGCAATTTGCCAAGAAAATCTGTAAAGTGGGGCTCCACCCTTACCAGCATGACGGTAATTACCATGCTGCCCTTCTGATTGAAGGCGAAGAAGCCGAGCTCTATAAGACCTTTTACTCGGATACGGATTACAGAATTGGCGTGTGTGGAGCAAGCAACCTTTCCGATATTGAATTTAAAGTGGTAGACAGCAACGGCAAGGTCCTGTACGACAACAGTCTGAAGGATTTTGAATGGAAATGGGACTTCAAGCTTGAATCAAGCCAGCAGCTGAAGATCGTGGTAAGGGTCCCTGTTCCGGATGCACAGGTGGAAGAACCGTCCGAGGGATGTGTCGCGATCATGTTCGGCTTCCTGGATTAACACGCACACACCCAGAAAATCTGATACAGAGGCTGTCCTGCAGGGATGGCCTCTTTTTTATTCAGGTGCGCAGCAGCAGGTTTATCCGGCTTTCAGTTTGGGTCGCAGGAAGGAGCCGGTATGGGTGTTTACCGGAATCTCTTCCGGGACCCCTTCATACACCACCTGTCCGCCTTCATCCCCACCTTCGGGCCCCAGATCTATGATCCAGTCGGCGAACTTGATCACTTCCAGGTTATGTTCGATCACCAGCACCGTATGTCCTTTCTTCAGCAGGGATTCAAACGAAGTAAGCAGCATGGATATATCATGCATGTGCAGGCCGGTGGTGGGCTCGTCAAAAATGAAGAACACTTTTTCCTCATCCGATTCCTTGCTCAAAAAGAACGCCAGTTTAATGCGCTGGCTCTCTCCGCCGCTCAGGGTACTGGACGATTGTCCCAGTTTTACGTAGCCCAGGCCCACCTGCTGCAGGGGCTTCAGTTTTTTAACGATCCTTTTTTCAATGGAGGCGTCCGACGCTGCGAAGAATTCAATGGCCTCATTGATGGTCATTTCCAGTACATCATAAATATGCTTATCGCGGTAAGTCACCTCCAGGATCTCATCCTTGAACCTTTTGCCGCCACAGCTTTCACAGACCAGCCTCACATCGGCCATGAACTGCATTTCCACAGTGATCTCACCTTCTCCCTGACATTCCTCGCACCTGCCTCCGTCCACATTGAATGAAAAATGTGAGGCCTTGAATCCGTTGATTTTCGAAGCCTGCTGAGAAGCGAACAAGGTCCTGATCTCATCATATGCCTTCAGGTAGGTAACCGGATTGGAACGGGAAGACCTTCCGATGGGATTCTGGTCCACAAGTTCCGTTCGCTGGACCAGGTGGATATCTCCCCCGATCAGATCATGTTTTCCCGGTTTCTCTCCCGCCCCCTGCAACTGCTTGTTCAGCGCGGGATATAGAATCGAACTTACCAGGCTCGATTTTCCCGAACCACTGACGCCGGTCACCACAGTCAGAACATTCAGCGGGAACCGGATATCAAAACCCTTCAGGTTATTTTCCCTGGCACCGATCACCTGGATGTAATTGGTCCATTTCCGGCGGGTGACCGGTACCGGTATGGAATCCAGCCCGTTGAGATACCTGGCCGTAAGGCTTCTCTCCTCCCTGAGCAGCGCCTGAAGTCCCCCCTGGAATATCACTTCACCCCCGTGTCTGCCCGCCCCGGGACCCATATCCACAACCAGATCTGCAGCCCGGATGATCTCCTCATCATGCTCAACGATCACAACAGTGTTATCCAGTTGCTGGAGCTCCCTGAGTACACCGATCAGTCTGGATGTATCCCTTGGGTGAAGACCGATACTGGGTTCATCCAGGATGTAGAGCGATCCGACCAGGCTGCTTCCCAGGGAGGTGGCCAGGTTGATCCGTTGACTCTCCCCTCCCGAGAGGGAGGACGAAAGCCGGTTCAGGGTCAGGTATCCCAGTCCCACGTTGTTCATGAACCGCAGCCTGCTGATAATCTCGTTCAGCAAACGGCCGGATATCTCCCGTTCATTCCTGCTGATTTTGATATGGGTAAAAAATTCCTCCAGTTCACTGACCGGCAGGTCCACCAGAGACTGGATGGTCCTTCCCCCCACCCGCACATATCCCGCCTCCTTCCTCAGGCGGGTTCCGTTACATTCGGGACAGATGGTCTTTCCCCGGTAACGGGACAACATCACCCGGTACTGGATCTTGTATTTTTTCTTCTCCAGGTGATCGAAAAACCGGTTCAATCCCCTGAAATACCTGTTGCCGGTCCACAGCATCCGTCGCTGTTCATCGCTCAGCTGGAAATACGGGGTATGGATGGGAAAATCAAAATGGCCGGCATTCATCACCAGCCTTTCCTTCCATTTTTTCATCTTTTCCCCTTTCCAGCAGGCAATGGCATCATCGTAAACCGACAGCCGCTTGTCGGGGATGACAAGGTCTTCATCAATTCCGATGACCATTCCGTATCCTTCACAGCCCGGGCAGGCTCCCAGGGGATTGTTGAAGCTGAAAAGATTTTCGCCGGGTTCTTCAAACTCCATCCCGTCCGCTTCGAAACGGGTGGAAAACTCCTCCGTCTCACCGGTCTCCGGATCCCAGATCAGACAGTGCCCGTGACCGATCTGCAGCGCGGTCTGGGCAGAGTCACCAAACCTGCTCACAGATGGCTCGTCTTTCTGGACCACGATCCTGTCCACCACCAGCCGGAGTTCGCTGTTTTTCAGACTGTTTTCTCTCCCCTTCAGCTCCTCCAGCTGTACAAGACGACCCTCCTCCAGCGCCCTGGTCATTCCCTGCTGTATATAAATATCCAGTTGATAATCAATATCTTTCCCTTCATGCAGGGCAACTGTTGAAAGGAGCACCAACCGTCTTCCTTCTTCCTGGCTCACAATGTAATCCACCACGTCAGTCACGGTATGCTTCTTCACCAGCTTCCCCGAAACCGGTGAGTAGGTTTTACCGATCCTGGCAAACAGGAGCTTGATGTAATCGTATATTTCTGTGGAAGTCCCTACCGTAGAGCGCGGATTCCTGGTGTTGATCCGCTGTTCCAGGGCAACAGCAGGCGGAATGCCATGGATGAAATCCACATCGGGTTTGTCGATCCTTCCCAGGAACTGCCTGGCATAGGACGAAAGACTTTCCACATACCGCCTCTGTCCCTCGGCATACAGCGTGTCAAAAGCCAGCGACGATTTCCCGGATCCGGAAAGCCCGGTGATCACCACCAGCCGGTCCCGGGGAATCCTCAACTCCACATTTTTCAAATTGTGCACCCGTGCACCCCTGATATGTATTTCCCGGTCGCTGCTGACTGGCATAAATTTTGATACTAAGCAAGAAGTGTAACAAAACGCGAAAAGCCGCGTAAAAATAATACATTTTGTTATAACAATATTTTTTGTTTAATTGCATCAGAAATCTGGTAAAAAAAAGATCGCCTATCGGAACACCTCTACGCTTAACCAACAGGAACGAGAGAATTGAAAAAAAGTGCAGCGAGCGACCAGGAATTGGTTCAAGCATACATCAAAGGTGACCAGTCAGCCATTGAGATATTGATTCACAGACACCGCAGCAAGGTGTTTACTTATATATTGTTAACCATCAAGAATCATCAGCTGGCCGAGGATCTTTTTCAGGAGACCTTCATCAAAGTGATCCAGTCCCTCCGCGGTGGCAGGTACAGGGACAACGGAAGATTTCTTTCATGGGTCATCCGGATCGCCCACAACCTGATCATAGACCACTTCAGAAAAGAAAAGCAAATGAATTCCGTCTCCAACGATGACACCGAAGTGGACCTGTTCAACAGCAAAAAACTTTCCGATGACAATATCGAAGAGGTGATCGTCAACAGCCAGATCAGGGCGGAGATACGCTCTTTGATCAATGAACTGCCTGATGACCAGCGGGAAGTGGTATTGCTCAGGCATTACGGGGGACTCAGCTTCAAGGAGATCGCCGACCAGACCGACGTGAGTATCAATACGGCGCTCGGAAGGATGCGCTATGCACTGATCAACCTGCGCAAACTGATCAGTGAGAAGGACCTCACCCTTACCCCTTACTGAAATTCTTTTTCACATATTTTAACAATAATCCGGCAGGACGCCCCGTTCTATTGTCGGAAACCTAATTCATGATTGCCTATGACGCAAATTTCTACCCTTTTCCACCGGGTGGATGGATTTAATGAATCAGAAATCAAGATCAAATACCCGATTGTACTGGATATTGAATTCGTGGATTCTTTCCTTTCCCACCTGCTTGAACCTTTGATCTTCGATCCTGGAGATGAACTGGTTGAGAAGTTGATGCGGAAAATCTGAAGCGTAGACACGGAGGCTGTCTCAAAAGGTTCAGCCGTGTGGATTTGAGGCTGAAAGCAGGCTGATCGCTGCACAGATATATACTCCCGCGGTTTCGGTCCTCAACCGCGATTCACCCAGGTGAAAAGAAGTATATCCTGCATCCATGGCAGCATGCACCTCTTCTGCCGTAAAATCCCCTTCCGGTCCCACCAGCATGGTATAACTTCCATGTCGTGCCAATTCCGTAATGTGGATGCGGCCGGCGGAATCATCCGTTGTGGCAGGATCATCCGTTGTGGCAGAATCATCCGTTGTGGCAGAATTATCCGGCCTCCCGGATATACCCCGGTTCGTGAAAACACAATGGGCAATGCCCCGGGTTCCCGGACGATCCACACTGATAAAATCAGTCAGGGTAGCGGGTTCATGAAGGTCCGGTTTGCAGGCTTTCAGTGACTGTTTCATGGCGGAGATGATGACCCGTTCCATCCGGTCGGCATTGAACCGGGTCCTTTCCGTGCGGTGACAGAGCAGGGGTGTGATTTCCGTGATCCCGATCTCCGTGGCTTTTTCCAGGAACCACTCAAAACGATCTGCGCTTTTGGTGGGAGAGATGGCGATATGAAGGGAATACGGAAGCGGGTCAGGACCAGTAGTGCGGGAAAGCAGTTTCAGCCTGCAGTGTCCCGGATGGGCATCTTCGATCACCGCCTCGTACCATCCTCCCACCCCATCTACCAGCTGTACCCTGTCCCCCGCCCTCATCCTGAGCACACGCACCATGTGCCTGGATTCCTGCGCATCCAGTTCCAGGGTATCTCCAGTCGTATGGGGATTGTAAAAAAGAATCATCGCGATGATTTGAGCCCAAAATTAGTAAATTAACCGGCTCAACCACCTGGCGATGTTTAGAATCGGATTGCTCTCAGACACACATGGTTTCTTCGATCCGCGCATTGCAGATCACTTCAGCGGGTGCGACGAGATCTGGCATGCAGGAGATATCGGTGATCCGGGTGTGGCTGACCGGCTGGAGGAGATCGCAACCCTTGTGGCCGTATACGGCAACATCGACGGTACTTCCATTCGTGCCCGCTTCCCCAGGCAACAACGTTGCAGCAGGGAGGGACTGGACATATGGATGATCCATATCGGCGGGTATCCCGGCAACTATGCTTCAGCCGTGAAGCCGACCATCTTTCAGAATCCTCCCGGACTCTTCATCTCCGGCCATTCCCACATCCTCAAGATCATGCCCGATAAAAAACACGGATTACTCCACATGAATCCAGGAGCTGCCGGCAAAATCGGAATGCATCAGGTCAGAACGCTGGTCCGGTTTGTCATATCCCGTGGAAGGGTCGGTGATGTGGACGTGATTGAGCTCGGTCCCCGCACCACGCTTTAAAACCCTTGTTCATCCACTTCCCTCTCCTCGTATTCAAGGAACCGCTCTATAAAAAGCTCCAGCCTCCTGGCCGCAGCCAGGCTGTAAACATACTGAGGCTGACCCAGGCCGGCCCTTACCCTCCGTTCGGAAGCTTTCAGGTCAAATACGATATTATTGAACTGTCTGTTCGAGGAAAGGACCTGCAATCCCCCGGGTGAATAGGCAACATAATACCATGTGTTCCTGTTGACCATGAGGTAGATGTCGAAAATGTCACCGGAACCTTTCTCTGCAAATTCCACATAGGCATCCACCTTCTTATTGACCTGGATATCACCGATATTACCTATACCCACCTTGCCGTTATACCTGAAAGACCGGGTTTCCTGGTTCCATTTCAGCGGCAGATCATTGAAGAAAATGGTATGCTTCCACTCCGGAGGAATCTCCTCATAAATACCGGTCAGTTCAATCTGCCTTTCGAGTTTCCTGGCCAGGCTGCTGCCCAGCAGATCTCTCATGGCAAGCCGGTAATGGTGTGTTATCAGGTTGACCGGTTCAAGATCCTGCAGGCTGTCGATCTCATGCCCCATAACCCGGAGGGCATCCGGGGAGAAATGGAAATCAAGGCCCAGGATCAGGCGTGTACTGAAATCATCTTCATTGATCCGGTGAACTGCATTTCCGGATGAAGCGATCTTCACCTGACCGTAGTCCACCTGCAAATTGACCGGACCCTCCGCATACAGTTCGCAGTCCGCCGTGTTCAGCCTCAGATAATGGCCTGGCAGTGTGGAATCGGCTATTTTTTCCGGGGTTGAGATGATGTAGCTTTCCTGCCCCGGATCATACAGCAGGATCCCGCTGGCACTGGTGATGGCGGCATCAAAGTAATCCTTGCGCCCCGTGAGGAATGCGGGATAGATGTGGGTGGAATCACGCGTGATCAGCGATCCGGCGAAAATCTTCTGCAGGGCCGTGTTCTGCATCTGTTCCCCTGCAGGGATCCTGATATTCCGGGGGTCCAGTTCTGCTGTGAACCGGAGCCATTCCCTGCCCATGGGGCAGTCGTGTACAACCCTGACCCCTCCGTCAAATGTAAGCCTCGGATAATCTGCATACAGAAACACATCCCCCTGGTAATCAAAATACGGGCTGAGCATAAAATCATCTTCCGGGCCCACCTTTCCAGTGGAACGGGTCTGAATGGTCGAATCCACCCAGATCCTGGCAAACCTTACCGGGTAACTGTTACCAAATGCATCCGTGTAGTTGTATGTACCGGAACCGGTATAATCATTGGCCCCCCTGATCGAGACGGAAGCTTCGTGGATCAGATGTTGCCTGTTAAGCTGACTGGCCAGGATTTTGGCATTTTCCAGCAGGTCCATGGAGGCCTGATAACCCACATTCACATCCCCGCCATCCGGAAAGATATAGGCATCGGCCACTTCGATGAAGGGAACCCGGTTTGCATGCAGTAACCTGGTGCGGTAGTTATACACCGCTTCTGGTGCCACAAAACTGAGTCCGTCCTGCCCGGGGTGCCGGGAAAGGTAGGTGGGACCGTTCGTTTTCAGGGAATCAATGCCGATATCCACATCGTTCTGCCGCAGGTATTTTGCCTGGGATAAACCAACCTCCTCCCGGTCCATGAACCAGGTCATCCTGTCGAGCCTGGTCTCGTAAAGATTGTAGGGCATCTCTATGAGGGTCTGGTCAGCGCGGGCCGTGAATTCCCCCAGTCGCCCCTCCAAATCGATATTGAGCGCCACATCGCTGGTCAAAAATGCAAACTCATCCATGGCTTCCGACTGTAGCCGGACTCCTGCCGAATCGGCACGAATGGTGCTGAAACCGTAGCGGAACCGGTTCGACTCCAGCCTGGCATCCGGGAGTGCCATGACCCCGTTCCCGGACAGACCCGAGGGTCTCAATGCCAGGTTTCCGGCCAGAAAAATGCTGTCGCCGAACAATTTAAATGTTTCCTGAACTCTTGACGCATGCAGGACTTCTTTGCCCGGGATCAGGGTGATATCTGCAACCGAATTCTCCGCATACGGGAATTCGGTCCCTTCTGTATGATCCCTGATCAGGTACCGGCGCGAGCGGGCCATCATGGAATCGGGGTGCATTAAGAAATCATCAGACCATGTGGTGGAGGTAAGATAATCGAACGATCCATAACCGTGAAGTCCCCTGCTGCTCATCTCGATATCATTAAAGAATGTTCCCACCCCTCCGTAAAGCGGGATCCCTTCCTCCGGTGCCTCCAGGTAAAACCCCAGGGAATTACCATCCCTCAGTGTCATCTCCATTGCCAGGGGGGGAAGAATGGACGCAGAGACAAAGGTCCCTGACAGTGCCACCGCTTCCCTCCTGAAATTGTTCAGGCTGTCTATGAAGAAGGAATCCAGTTTAAAATAAAACTCATCCCGGTGATATACCCCGTTCTGAATGGAAGCCTCATCAAAGAAAATGTAGGCATTCTCCCGGCTGTTGAATTTGGGATAACGGGGAAAATGCTGTAGTCCGGATTTATTCTGGGGATCATCAATGAGCAATTCACCGGTCATATCCTCGATCTTGTTGTCGATCCCGGAAAGCAATGCCTCCCCGTACTGATTGTACTGCCCTGTCCGCACGAACAGCTGCAGGGAATCAATTTGCTGCAGGTTGATCTTGAAGCTGTCATACTGGAAAAAAAAGTTTTGCCCGTAAAATCGGAACAGTCCCGCGTCCACCATGCCATCGAATTCAAAATTCCGGTTTCTTTTCATGACAATGCTGCTTTCGCTGGGGATCAGCCTCACGTTCTGCGAATCACTCAGGAAAATGGAAGGAATCCCCCTGATGGTAAGGTCACGGGTATTCAGGTCCAGTTCCGCATTGGCAGATCCCTCAGTCCGGGATATAAACCGGATAACGTCATAATCCCGTTTTTTCATGGAGGCGTCGATATAATCAAACAGCTTCTGGCGCAGTGTGATCAGATCCGTTTCATCGTTGTAGTAAACGAATCCCAGCTTGGAGAGACTCATCAACTGGTGCCTGACCTGGTAGGGAGGGTACCGGATATGATTGGCATATCCGTTCAGGGCAAAGGTCCTTCCCTGGAGATACCTGGAATAGGACCACAGCTGGGCAAGCGGATGTTCATAATCCATCGCCTGAAGTTCCGTGAAAAAGTCGTAGTTGAAAAATGTACTGGATTCAAAAGTAGCCCTTCCGATGGACGTCCCCAGCATGGGCTGAAGCTTCATGATTGGTCCGTTCCGGTTCCAGAACAGCTCATCGAAGTTCATATCGATTTGGTGGTAGGAACTGGAATAGGGTCCCTGGGAAGTGAAATGCTCCGATTTGATGAGACGGACCTCTTCCTTTTCAATGTCATACAGGAACACCAGGTCAGGATGATAAATGGAATCCCTGCCCACATAGATGGAAACCATGGCATTGGGTGAACGCATGGACCTGTTGTTGAGGGTGGCGCGGTGGGTAAGTATCCTCATGCGCAGGGTATCTTTGCTGAAGATCTCCATTACCGCACGATCTCCTTCAACTCCCGTACCCGCAAGATTCGCTCCCTCCACGGCCAATCCGCCCCTGTAGTTCACCCCCGGAGCAAAATTATCGATACTGTACGAATTCCTGTATGATACGAACCGGGGATAGGTGGCCGATTCCAGGCTCTTGATCAGCATTACTTTATCCTCCAGTTGTCCCAGCACCTCTCCTTCAAAATAAGCGGGGTAGTATAACCTGACCGAATCGGCTGAATAGCTGGGAGTTTTCAAATTGATCCTGTAATGTCCGAGATCGGCGTGAAGCGCTTCCCCCGGAATCCCCACCCTTTCCCAGGTTACCCTTCCCCGGCTGCCGATCCATTCCAGGGTGAGGGGGTCGATAAAACCTGTTGCATCCAGGATCTGGATGAAGTCCTTGCCCGAATAACAGGCCACTGTTACATCGTTGAAATTCACGGTCATTCCCCCGGGTCCGTTCAGAAACCTGTAGGAAGGCTCTGATACCTTCCAAGTAACTGCGCTGGAACTGTAAAAAATATTGTCCTCCAGGAGGGAGAGGGAGAGTGATAGCCACTGATCGACCGTCGCCAGAAGCGCCCTGTCACTTTTCAGAAAGCTCTCCAGTCCCTCATTCCATTCCTCATATCCGAGATGGGTTTTGTCCTCATCAAAGAACTCCAGCATCGCGCGCTGATACTTGATGAAGTGTGGTCGGGGACGGCATTTCAGGTTCAGCATCAGGTTGGAGACCCGGATGATCTCCATTCTGTGAACGTGGGGAAGAGAATCATAAAGCCTGAGGAATCGCTCGAAATCAGGCACTTCCGATGTTTCCAGGGAGGTGCCGGTAAATCTGACCAGATCCGGGACATAGCTGGCAGTATCTTCGGAAAATTCCCTGACGACCTGTGCCTGCATCGGTAAGGCCAGGGCCAGGAACAACAATAGGACCGGTACTTTTTTCATGGCAAACTGTTCCAAACCTGCTAACTGACAAATGAAAGCAGGATCCAGTTGGAATCCTCGCTGGTCCGAAGATGATCCAGCCCACACCGGTATGCGGCATTCAGGACATATTGCACATCCTCGGCAAGAAATCCGCTCAGGATCACCACCCCCTTCTCCTCCAGGTGTTCGCAATATTCAGGCATATCCCGGACAAGTGTATTTCTGGTGATATTGGCAAGCAAAAAATCAAATTTCTCATCCGCGGCAGCACTGATATCACCCAGCCTGACTTCCACCCGGGTGGCCCGGTTCTGCTCCACATTCTCGATGGCATTCTCATAGGCCCACTGATCATTGTCAATGCACAGGATTCTTTCCGCTCCCTTCAGGAACGCATAAATGCCCAGGATAGCTGTACCGCAACCCATATCCAGCACCCGTTTCCCCTCCATGGCGTACTGCATCATTTCCGCGATCATCAGCCTGGTGGTATAATGATGACCGGTACCGAAGGACATTTTAGGCTCAATCACGATGGTAAAGGGCAGATCTTTGATCGCATGATGAAACGGAGCCCTGATCAGCACTTGATCCCCGATCACCACAGGGTTGAATTTTTTTTCCCATTCACGGTTCCAGTTCTGGTCTTCCGTTTCACAGCAGCTGTACTGCACCCTGATACCAAGATCCGAACATTCATCGATCAGCTGGTTCATAGCATTCCCGGAATAGTCCTCCGAGGAAATGTATGCCTGGATGAGCCCGTCGGTTTCCATAAATCCGTCAAATCCGATCAGAGACAATTTTGCCATCAGAATCTCACGCTCAGCACTGCTCCATGACCTGGCGGGGATTTGGAATTCAAGGATTGACATAGGAGGTCCCGTAAGGTTTTCAGATGGCATTCACAATGGCGATGAAGTCATCGGCCTTCAATGAAGCGCCTCCGATCAGGCCTCCGTCCACATCTTTTCCTGCAAAAAGTTCTGCCGCATTGGACGGTTTGCAGCTTCCGCCGTAGAGAATGGATGTATTCCGGGCCACTTCCGCATTGAACATTCCACCCAACAGTCCCCGGATAAAGCTGTGCATCTCCTGTGCCTGGTCAGGGGTAGCCACCTTCCCGGTGCCAATGGCCCATACAGGCTCGTAGGCAATCACCACATCAGCCATGTCCGACAGGGTCAGGTCCTTCAATCCGATCTCAAGCTGGCTCCGTACTACATCATACAGTTGCCCGGACTCCCGTTCCCCGAGCACCTCCCCGCAACAATAAATCGGTTTCAGTCCGGTGGAAAGTGCCAGTTTCACTTTTTTATTCAATACTTCATTCCCTTCACTGAAATAGCTCCGCCGCTCAGAATGGCCGATGATTACATACTCCACTCCTGCCGAGCGGAGCATACCTGGTGAAACTTCACCCGTGAAAGCGCCGGATGGTTCCGAAGAGCAATTCTGGGCTCCGAGCTTCACACTTTCGATGAGTTCCTTTATTTTGCTTAAATGGGTGAAGGGCGGAGCGATAATTACGATCGCTTCACTGTGTTTGTCCTTCTCCATTTTTTCCACCGCCTTTGCCAGTTCCATGCCATCTTTCAAAAGGGTGTTCATTTTCCAGTTGCCTGCAACAATTTGTTTTCTCATGTTCAATTCTGTTGTGTATGATAAAAATAATAAAATATCCATATGGATTCGTGCCCCTCAGGAAGATCGAACCCTCGGATCCAGCAACGCGTAGGTCACGTCCACTAGCATGTTGATCAATACAAAAATAAATGCAATGGTCAGCACACAACCCAGCACCACCGGCATATCATACTGGTTCAGCGCATTGACGATCAGGTACCCCAATCCTTTCCATCCGAATATATATTCCACAAAAACCACACCAGCCATCAGGGAGGCAAACCATCCGCTGATGGTGGTGACAAGCGGATTTAGCGCATTCCTGAGTGCATGTTTTCTGATAACCTGACTGAAGTTCAATCCCTTGGCCCTGGCCGTCCGGATATAATCCTGGCTCAGCACATCCAGGAGCGAATTCCTGGACAACTGCACAAAAATGGAGAGGGGCCTGATCCCCAGGGTAACCGCAGGCAGGATCAGGTTCTTCAGCACCAGTCTCCTTCCTCCGCCCATGGGATCCACCTCGGTCAGGTTACCGGTGAGGTTCAGTCCGGTTACTTCCCCCAGCACATATGCAAACAGCCAACCGATTAAAATGGCCGCAAAAAAGGAAGGCAGTGACATGCCCAGCGTGGAAAGGAAGATCGACAGTCGGTCAAACCAGCTGTCCTTCCACAGCGCGCAGAGTATACCCAGAAAGATGCCGGCCACGGATGCAAGCAGAATGGCTGTAAGTGCGAGAACCAGCGTATTGGGCAGGACATCCCAGACCATGCTGCCCACATGCTGGCGGTTCTGGAAGCTTCTGCCCAGATAGGGTGCCTTCAGGACCAGGAGGGTCCCCCCGCGGGTCTGTATCAGTCTCACATAATGCGTGTATTTCCCGGGATCCGCATGGAAATAGCTTTCGGGATCCGTACTGTGCACGGACAGGGGTGACAGGTCGTTGATATAACGGGCATACTGCACTATTTGGGGACGGTCAAGGCCCAGTTCATGCCTGATGGTTTCCACCGTGTTCAGATCTGCCCGCTGGCCCAGCATCATTCTTGCGGGATCTCCCGGCAGCACATTGAACAGCAGAAAGACCACGGTCACCACCCCCCAGAGCACAAGAAGTGCATGGACAAGTCGCTGTATGGTCCGCCTGTACATGGGTGCCTAAATCCTGATGGGTGAGACAAGGTGTGACAGGAAAAGAAGGACGGCAATCCCCAGGATCCATGCGATGACCACCCAGCGTTCCCTGGCAGCGGAATCTGCTTCAAACAGCAAGGAAAGTGCATGGCGGTCGAATGCAACCACACCGAAGGAGATGTTCTCAATCACTCCCTCCTCCATCAGCAAGCGGGTCTCCTCATCCATGGGAAGAGAAGCCTGTGCGATCATATCGGGCCAAAGGGGATCCACCTCCGAAACAGAAGGGAAGTCCCTGGTCCCCCACTTCCCGACGATGGTCCCGTTTTTTAAAAGGACAAACCCCGGGTTGGAGCGAACCACCGTCTTTAACATGATGTCATCCGCTGCATGGAATCCGTATTCCAGGGCAAGGGAAGCGGAAATTTGCTCAGCCTCCCCGCCGGGTGAGGCAGTGACGGCATAAAAACTGAAATCATCGGCCAGGATTTCCAGCCGGGACCAGTCACCCGCTTTCAGGAGCCCTTCCTCTTCGGCTTCAGAAAGATCATAGGAGATCATCAGCAGCGAATATCCCTCATCAGCGAGGATCCGGTCGGCAAGGTCCGATCCGAACTGATCCATGATGGCGAAGTCATGGATCGGCGGTTCATAGCCCTTCCTGACCAGTTTCGATTCGCTGTTCACAAATTGCCAGGCCGTTGTGTCACGGGGATAATCCTCCATGGAAAAGCGTCTTGTTTTCCCCGTTTCCAGCTCCCTGTATATGAGCGTGGTCTCATATTCATCCATGACCGCCCCTTCGGGGATTTTCATTTCCTCCTCGATCACCGTACCCACATCATAGGGACGAAAATCCAGCAGGGGAAGGTGCCTGTGGTTCCATACCGAAAAGCAGACGGCCATGACAACAAGCAGCGCACCGGTGATCCATTCCCGTGTTGCATTTCCCGCTTCAGGCTCCCGGTTCCGGTGAATGAAAATGACCGCTACGAAAACCATCAGTACAAGATTCTTGAAAAAGGTCTCCCAGTTGGTGAGGACCAGCGCATCCCCGAAACAGCCGCAATCCTCCACGGGATTAAAAACCGCCAGCACCAGGGTCAGCAGGGTGAAAAAAAGCATGAAAAGCGTCACGAGCCAGGTAACGATCTTTCTCCTGTATCCCAGGAGCAGCATGAAACCCAGAACCAGTTCAAATGCAGGCAGGAGTACGCCCAGGGGAAGGGAAATTCCATCCAGGAAGCCCAGCCTGAAAGCATGAAAATAATCTGAAAATTTATAGGCAGAACCCAGGGGATCGACAGCCTTCACAAATCCGCTGAAAATAAACACTACACCCAGCACTATCCGGCTGATAAACCGTAAATACCTCATTTCTTTAAAGCAAGTTTTTCCAGGATGATTTCCGAAATGGCCTGCGGTTCCATCATCGACCCGGCTGCATCGCCGCATTGGATCAGCAACAGGTCGTCAACGTAATCCCGGAGGGACAGATAGTTCTGTCTCACTTTCTCCTGGAACTCCAGGTTCTCCTCGTGGATATCCCGCTCCCCTTTCAGGTAGGCACGGTCATCCCCTTCCCGGTCACCGAACAGCTGCATTGTGGTAAATGACTGCGGAACATTGAGAAACAGATTGATATCGGGTCTTGGAATGGCATGGTGCCCGTACTCCAGATTCAGGATCCAGTCCCGCAGTCCCTCCCGCTCCGCCCTTCCATCCACCTTGGCACACTGGAAAGCGATGTTCGAGTAAACATACCTGTCAGCGATGACCAGGTACCCTTCATCCATCCACCCGCGGATCTGTTCCGCCGCATCAGCCCTGTCACCCGCATAGATCAGCGCCACCAGGTATGGATCCACCCGGTCAATGGCACCCATCTCACCCCGGAGGAACCTGGCCACCAGTTTGCCGTAAATACCCACTTCAAGCCTTGGAAAATGCAGGTACCTGAAAGGAACGGATGCTTCATTCAGGTGCTTCTGAAGCAGTTTCAACTGTGTGGACTTGCCCGAGCCGTCCAGTCCCTCTATCACGATAAACCGCATGGACCGATTTCGGATTATTTAATGTAATTTAGTTGATTCAAATTCCAAACATACAAAATATCGATTCAACTGGTCAATATTCATGAAGAACTTCTCCACAACCGGATCGCTGTTTTCAAGGAATTTCTCACTCAATCTGGGTGGACAGATCCTGGACCTGTCCATTCCCCGGGTATTGGGGATCATCAATGTGACACCCGACTCCTTCTACCGGGAAAGCAGGGTCGCTGATCCGGACGGCGCCGTCCTGCTCGCAGGGGACATGCTCGCCCAGGGAGCGGATATCCTGGATGTGGGAGCGGTTTCATCCCGGCCGGGAGCGGAGGCGATCAGCGAGGGGGAAGAAATCGACCGGCTTTCTCCCGTCCTGGAAGCATTGCGAAACAAGTTCCCGGAGTGTGCGATCTCGGTGGACACCTGGAGATCCGGTGTGGCCCTGCAGATGCATCAGCGGTTCGGGATTCACATGGTCAATGACATCTCGGCCGGTACCATGGATCCCGAAATGTTCTCCACCATGGCCCAGCTGGGTATTCCCTATGTGATCATGCACATGCAGGGAAATCCGGCAAATATGCAGGAGCAACCCAGGTATGTGCATGTTGTGGATGATCTGCTGCAATATTTTTCCGAGCGCGTATTCAGGCTCCGGAAACTCGGGATCAACGATATTGTTATTGATCCGGGCTTCGGGTTTGGCAAAACCCTGGAGCATAATTATATGCTTCTGGCTCAGCTGGGATCTTTCCGGATGCTTGAACTGCCCCTGATGGTGGGTATATCCCGTAAATCGATGATATGCAAGGCACTGGGAACAGATCCCGGACAGGCGCTGAATGGTACCACTGCCGCCCACATGGCTGCCCTGCTTCATGGCGCAAACCTGCTGAGGGTGCACGATGTAAAGGAAGCCGTGGAAACAGTGAAGATCTTTCTGCAGATTGTGAAAACCGGTTCCACGGGTGTGTGACATCTTTTGCTAAATTTGACATCAGATCCGCATATATGCTCAATGCATTCATTCATATCCGCTTCCTCGATGTAATCGATATCATCCTGGTAGCACTGCTTCTGTACCAGATCTATATGCTGATCAGGGGAACGGTGGCTTTCAATATTTTCCTGGGAATTGCGGTCATTTATATCTTCTGGTGGGGCGTCAGGGCACTGAAAATGGAGCTCCTGAGCAACATCCTGGGTTCAGTACTGGGCGTTGGGGTCATTGCCCTGATCATCGTCTTTCAGCAGGAGATCAGGAGGTTCCTGATCTACATCGGATCACGGTATGTGGACGGGAACAGGATCAGCTTTGAAAAATTCCTGAACATCAACCTGGAATCCAAGTCCCAGGTCAGGATCCGCTCCATTCTGAAAGCTGTCATGCAGTTCTCCCAGGAAAAGACGGGGGCCCTGATCGTCATTAAAAGGAAATCGAACCTGGACATGTATGCCGAGACAGGGGATATCCTGAATGCAGAAACCTCCAGCCGACTTATTGTCAGTATATTCAATAAGAACAGTCCGCTCCATGACGGGGCGGTCATCATTGAGAACCACAGAGTAAAAGCAGCCAGGGTGATCCTGCCGGTCACGGAGAAAAGGGACCTGCCCCCCGAATACGGGTTGCGCCACAGGGCCGGCCTGGGGATTTCCGAGGTGACCGACTCACTGGTGATCATCGTATCGGAAGAAACCGGTCAGATTTCCCTGGCGGATAAGGGGATCCTTCAGAAAAACATCCCCCCCAAGATCCTGAGACAAAAACTGGAGGAGGAGTTTGGATGAACCCTGCGGACGCTGCCCGGCATCGGTTCCCCGCAGACAGGCCTAAGTGCGCTTTCGCTAGAGTTGCGGACCGGCAGCCACAAGCAGGCGTCCTTCCTCAGTATCTGTGAACTGATTGAAATTATCGATGAATTTCTGCGCCAGATCCCTGGCCCTTCTGTCCCATTCATCCCTGTCCCCATAAGTATTCCTGGGGTCCAGTATGCTACTGTCGATACCTTCCAGTTCCACGGGGATCTCCAGGTTGAAGTAGGGGATCTCCTTGGTCTCCGCCCTGTCAATGGTCCCATCCAGGATGGCATCAATAATGCGCCGGGTGTCTTTGATGGAGATCCGTTTGCCCGTTCCGTTCCAACCCGTATTCACCAGGTAAGCCCGGGATCCGACGGCCCGCATCCGCTTCACCAGTTCCTCCCCGTACCGGGTGGGATGCAGGGTCAGGAACGCCGCTCCGAAACAGGCTGAGAACACGGGCAACGGTTCAATGATCCCCCTTTCGGTTCCGGCAAGCTTGGCGGTGAATCCTGAAAGAAAGTGATATTCGGTCTGTTCGGGTGTCAGCCGGGAGACCGGGGGCATCACGCCGAAGGCATCGGCGGTGAGGAAGATCACCCTTTTCGCATGACCCGCTCTTGAAACCGGTTTTACAATATTGTCGATGTGATAGATGGGATAGGAAACCCGGGTGTTTTCCGTTATGGAGTCATCATCAAAATCCACCCTGCCCTGCTCGTCCACGGTGACATTTTCCAGCAGGGCATCCCTCCGGATTGCTTTGTAGATATCCGGCTCATTCTCCCTGCTCAGCCGGATCGTCTTGGCATAACAACCGCCTTCAAAGTTAAAGATCCCGTGATCATCCCAGCCATGTTCGTCATCACCGATCAGCGCCCGCTTGGGATCGGTGGAAAGGGTTGTTTTCCCGGTGCCCGAAAGTCCGAAGAAAATAGCCGTATCGTCCTCCTTTCCCACATTGGCGGAACAGTGCATGGTGGCGATCCCCTTCAGCGGCAGGTAATAGTTCATGATGGAAAAGATCCCTTTCTTGATCTCCCCGCCATACCAGGAACCTCCCACCACGGCCATCCTTTCTGTCAGGTTAAAGAGCACGAACACCTCCGAGTGAAGGCCCTGTTCTTTCCAGCGGGGATTGGTGACCCTGGGTGCATCCAGCATCACAAAGTCAGGCTGGAAATCTTTCAGTTCCTCCTCCGTCGGCCGGATGAACATATTTTTCACGAAGTGAGCCTGCCAGGCGACCTCCAGGACCATCCGGATGCTTAACCTGCTGTCCTTATCGGCACCGCAGAAACAATCCATGACGAAGAGACGCTGTCCGGAAAGCTCGTCAGTCACCAATTGATAACAATGGTCCCATACCTCCCGGTTGATGGGTTTGTTATCCGAACTCTTTGCCTGTTCCGAACGCCACCAGATGGTATCCCTGGTTGTGTCATCCATCAATACATATTTATCCTTGGGCGAACGGCCGGTAAAAATTCCCGTGTCGACCTTAACAGCTCCGAACTCGCTTTCCACACCCGCCTCAAGTCCTTCCAGTTCGGGATTCATTTCTTCCTCGTAGAGTTGCTCATAGGATGGATTATACACGATTTCCTTCAGATCGCGGATGCCATACTGTTCAAGTTTCACTTTTTTTGAAATGTCAATCATAGGGTTTCTGATTTAAAGCAAATATTGAATTTTAATTATAATCTATAAGATAATGTTCCCCTTCACAAAAAAGAACTATTCAATCAAATATCCAAAAAAAAAGCGGTAAAAACAAAGTTTTACCGCTTGAAATATTGCATACAGACAGGCCGGCTGAGCCTATCTCAACGCTGCCTGCGCAGCTGCCAGGCGTGCAATGGGCACCCTGAAAGGCGAACAGCTTACATAATCCATTCCGACCCGGTGGCAGAATTCCACAGAAGCCGGATCTCCTCCGTGTTCACCACAGATCCCCACCTTCAGGTCCGGTCTCGTGGAACGGCCCCTGGCAGTCCCCATCTCCACCAGCTGTCCCACGCCCTCCTGGTCCAGCGTCTGGAAAGGATCATCTTTCAGCAGCCCCTTTTCCATGTAGATGGGAAGGAACGTGCCTGCATCATCCCTCGAGTACCCGAAGGTCATCTGGGTCAGGTCATTGGTACCGAATGAGAAGAACTCCGCATGTTCGGCGACCAGGTCGGCTGTCAGCGCCGCTCTCGGGATCTCGATCATGGTGCCCACGAGGAATTCGACCTCTGCACCTTTTTCTTCAAACACCTTTTTGGCGGTTGTCCGGATGATCTCTTCCTGCATCTTGAATTCCTGCCAGGTGCCGATCAGCGGAACCATGATCTCGGGACGGGCGTCCACCCCTTTCTTCTTCAAATTCACCGCAGCTTCAATGATGGCCCTTGCCTGCATCTCGGTGATCTCGGGATAGGTGTTCCCAAGGCGGCAGCCCCTGTGTCCCAGCATGGGATTGAATTCGTGCAGGTCACTGACCAGGGACCTGATCTTCTCCAGTGTCACGCCCATTTCCTTTGCCATGTCCTTCTGGCTGGCCTCATCATGTGGAACAAATTCATGCAGCGGCGGGTCCAGCAGCCGGATGGTCACCCCGAACCCTTCCATGGCCTCCAGGATCCCTTCGAAGTCACTCCGCTGGTAGGGTAGCAGTTTGTCCAGCGCTTTGCGACGGTCCTTTTCATTGTTGGCCAGGATCATTTCCCGCATGACCTTGATCCGCTCGCCCTCGAAAAACATATGTTCCGTACGTGTCAGACCGATCCCCTTGGCACCGAAATCACGGGCTACACGGGCATCATGGGGGGTATCCGCATTGGTGCGCACATCCATGCGGGTGTGTTTCTCCGCCAGTTCAAGGATCTCTCCCAGGTCACCGCTCAGTTCGGGATCGATGGTGTCGATCTTTCCTTCCAGCAGGTTCCCGGTGGACCCGTTGAGCGAGATCCAGTCACCTTCCTTGAATACTTTTCCATCCACCGTCATGGTACGGGCCTTGTAATCGATCTTTACCGCTCCGGC
>DSEO01000201.1 GCA_011056635.1 Bacteroides sp. | reverse complement strand
GTCGTTCTGTTGATCATTCTGGCGGCGGTGCTTTTTTGGGACACAGCGGCACAGCAACTGCCCGATTCCGTTTTCACCAAAGCAGGATTTATCACATCCATCGATTCGGAGCACCTGGGGCAGACCAGGCGGCTGTTCATCCATCTGCCGGTGGATTACGATAGTGTCAACGAATTTCCGCTTGTGATCGTCCTGGACGGCGAGGCTTCATTCAAGGCTTTCGCCAGTGCCACCGAACTGATGAACTGGCAGAAGTTGATCCCCTCATGCATTGTGGTGGGTATTCCCAATGTGGACAGGAACCTGGATTACGCACCCTATATCGAAAGGATACCCAACAGCGGCAATGCGGAGAAAATGATCGCATTTTACAGAGACGAGCTTTTCCCTTTCCTGGAATCACGTTACAACATCGGGACGAAGATCCTGTGGGGCCATTCCTTTGTGGGATTTTTCACCGTGTATGTGATGCTTGAGGAACCCGGACTTTTTGACGCCTACCTGGCCACCAGTCCGGTTTTTCGTTTCATGGACCAGGTTTTTGACCCGGAAACCATGTTCGATAAGGTGGCGGATAGGGATATCCGTTTCTATATGAGCCTTGGTGGAGAGGAGCTGGTGGGAGATGCCACCAAAAACTTCGCCCTGAGACTTGAAAGTGATGCGCCTGAATCGCTCATCTGGGAGATATCCGTAAAACCGGACAAGAACCATGATTCCAATGCCATCATAGGCTATATGGACGGACTGGAATTCATCTTCAGGGAACCGGCGCAAAAGAAAGACTGAGTTTCCGGCCAGACAATTTGAAATCAATTTGAATAATCGGAACCACTGGACTTGTATTGGGTAAAATATTAATTTACACGGCAGTATATTTAACTCATGACAAATGAAACTGCCGAGTTCTTATTACAACTGGACCTCGCTGATCGGAACTGCCGTGGCTGCCATCAGCTTTTTCCTGATCCTGTTTTTCCTGGCCATTGCCCTGGTCTTTGACGAGGGGAGTTCCTATGCGGGTCTTTTTTCATACATCATCCTGCCCGGTTTCCTGTTGCTCGGACTGATCCTGATACCCATCGGGATGAGGGCCAAGTACCGGAGGGACCGGAAGCGGAAAGAGGAAATAAAGACCAGGTGGCCGGTGGTGGATATGAACGATAAACGCCACCGGAATGCCTTCTCGGTTTTTGTGATCTCCACGGTGATCTTCCTGCTGGCCTCGGCAGTGGGAAGTTATGAAGCCTTTCATTTTACCGAATCGACTGAATTCTGCGGAACCATGTGCCACACGGTCATGGAACCGGAATGGACGGCTTACCAGAATTCTCCCCACGCGAGGGTGGGGTGTGTGGAATGCCATGTGGGTTCAGGGGCGAGCTGGTATGTGAAGTCCAAGCTGTCAGGACTCTACCAGGTCTACTCGGTTGCTTTTAACAAATACCCGAGACCCATTCCCACTCCCATAGAGAGTCTCCGGCCGGCACGGGAGACCTGTGAGCAGTGCCACTGGCCGGAAAAGTTCACACCTCACCTGAGCCGGTTTGAAAAATACTATCTTACAGATTCAGCCAGTTCGGAGTGGGACATCAACCTGCGGATCAAGATAGGGGCGCAGTACAGTGCACTGGGCCTCCGGGAGGGAGTTCACTGGCATATCAACCCGGATGTTCGGATCGAATATGTGGCACTTGACGAAGTACGGGAATTCATTCCATGGGTGCGGATGACCAACCTGGAAACCGGCGAGGTGACTGATTACTTTGACGGGGACGAAATATTCAATGCCGACAGCCTGAAAAACCATACCGTCCGTACCATGGATTGTATGGATTGTCACAACCGGCCCTCCCACGATTACAAATCACCCTCCAACTATGTGGACCGTTTGATGGCAGCGGGGGAGATCTCCCGTGAACTGCCCGATGTCAAAAAAGTAGCCATGGATGTGCTGCACGGGATGTATGCCGATCGGGATACGGCCCTGATGGCTATCGAGGCGCAGATCCGGGATCATTACATGGAGAACTATCCGGACATATACAGCCGGAAGCCGGCCCTGATCGCACAGGCCATCGAAGGGATCCAGCAGGGATACAGTCAGAACCATTTCCCCTATATGAGGGTGCGGTGGGATGCCTATCCCAACCACATCGGACATCTGGAATCACCTGGCTGTGCAAGGTGCCACGACGATATGCACCTGGCGGAGAGCGGGGCTTCCATTTCGCGTGACTGTAACCTGTGCCATACCATCACCGCCCAGGGACCGGCCGGAAACATGCAGGTGGGGACCATCTATGATTCACTGGAATTCAGGCACCCGGTGGATATTGATGAGGTTTGGAAAGATTATCTCTGCGTGGAGTGCCACCTGGCATTATACTGAACATACGCATCCATGGGCCGTCGGACAAAGGATTATCCCCTGAAAACTTTTTACGGAAAAATCCACGGGCAATATGACCGCGTGAACCGCATCTTTACCTTCGGCCGGGATGCATCATGGAGGAGGAAGGCTGCAGCAGAATGCCTGAAAGTGCGGCCCATAAGGATCCTGGACCTGTGTACCGGCACAGGCGATTTTCTCCTGGAACTGGCCCGGCAGGCGAATAGCCCGGTAGAACTGACAGGCTATGATTTCAGCGCATCCATGCTTGAACTGGCCCGAAAGAAGAGCCGGGGCCTGGAGGAACAGCCGGAGATCCGGTCCCTGAACTTTGTGGAAGGGGATGTGGCCGATATGCCCTTTCAGAACGCCTCCTTTGATGCAATCGGGATCACCTTCGGGATCAGGAACCTGCTTTATGAAAATTCCGGGGCCGGAGCGCATCTCTCGGAGATCCACCGGGTACTCAGGCCGGGCGGCCGCCTGGTCATTCTGGAAAGCAGCAGGCCCGGAAACTTCCTGTGGCGCCAGTTCAATGCACTCTACCTGCGGCTGATCCTTCCTTACCTGGGGGGACTCCTCACCGGAAACCTGGCTGCGTACCGGTACCTCGCGCAATCATCGAAAAACTATTATACCAGGGATCAGATGATCGGGATCCTGAAAAATTCGGGATTCAGAATGATCAGCGAAAAACCGCTTTTTCTTGGATCCGTTATGTTGCTGGCGGCGGAGAAAACGGACTAAAAAAGTGTATCTTTGAGCGAAGGACGGACGCCCATGACCATCGAAGAACTGAACCGGATCTGCAAAGGCACCTACATGGATTTGCTGCATATCGAATTCACCGCTTATTCGGATTCCACGGTGGAAGCCATCATGCAAATCACTCCCGGTCATTTTCAGCCCATGGGCGTGGTACACGGCGGGGCCCTGATCTCTCTCGCAGAATCGGTGGGAAGCGCGGGCTCCATGCTTCAGGTGGACCCGGAGAAATTCAGCGTATTCGGATCGGTGGTGAATGCGCAGCACCTTTCTCCTGCCAGGGCGGGGCGACTCTTTGCCAGGGCCTCGATCGTTTCAAAAAGTGATTTTAAACATATCTGGGATGTGGAAATAAGGGATGAGCAGGGGCAACTTATTTCCATCAGTCGTGTTACCAATAGTATCAAACCCATCAAACAGGAGGCGGATTAGCTGAGTTTAAGAAACATGAACGAACTTCTGACCGGAATTCACGAGATTTGTATATCCAGAAACTTTCCCTTTGCCACTTTTTGCCTGCCCGGACAGGATCATCCCACCACTTACGTCCAGACATCGACGGATCATTTACAATGGCAATCCATCCGGGAGATCTCGAGCCGGAAAGGGTTTATCATGTCCCCATTCGATCCCGCCAATGGAGACCGGTGCATGCTGATCAAACCCGACCTGGTGCTGGATGGGGATTCCATTACCTCAGCGCACATCCGCCACCTCTCGGAAATTGAGGCACACGAACCGCCGGTGTGGAAGGAGGATCTTCCGGTGGTGACCGGAAGGGACATCTACATGAACCAGGTGGAATCCATCAAGACTTCCATCTCAAAGGGTGCTTTCCAGAAAGCGGTGCTTTCGCGCATCCGGGTGATCGAAGGCAGTTACATGTCCATCGTTCCCAGAATGTTCAGGACGCTCTGCAAAAAGTATCCGGAAGCATTTGCCTATTTGTGTAAAAGCGGGGAACAATTCTGGATGGGCGCCTCTCCGGAACCCTTGCTCAGAAGGATGAACGGCAAAATATCCACCGTGTCTCTGGCCGGCACCATGCCCTATGCGGAAAAGTACATGGATGTGGACCGCTGGACTGCCAAGGAGGTGCTGGAACAGGAGTACGTGACCCGTTATATCCATGATGTGCTCAGGAGCTTCGACATCAGGGATTACCGGGTGGGATCGCCCCATGTGAAGAAATCCGGTAACCTGCTGCACCTGTGCACGGATTTCAGTTTTGATTTCGACAGGATCGCCTCCCGGTTGTGGGAGTTTGTGAATGAACTGCATCCGACACCGGCCGTGGCGGGCCAGCCCAAAGAAGATGCCATCGCGTTCATCAAAAAACTGGAACCGCACAGCAGGGGCTATTACACCGGATTCCTGGGGCCCATCAGCCGGGATGAAGACATTGATCTTTTTGTGAACCTGAGATGCATGCAGATCACCCCCGGTTATCTGGCGCTGTACACCGGCGGGGGCATAACCCTGGATTCCGATGCTTCATCCGAATGGGATGAAACCCGGTGGAAGGCCGAATCCCTCCTGAAGATCCTGCGACTCTATATCAAGAACATGCCCTCCCTGCATGAATCGCAACCAACATATCGCTGACCTGGCTCCCCTGCTTGCGGGACATGGGATCCGGCATGTGATCCTGTGCCCGGGAAGCAGGAACGCGCCCCTGATCCAGCTTTTCACAGGGGATCCGTCCTTTCGTTGTCACAGCATTGTAGATGAACGCTCGGCGGGATACGTATCCCTGGGAATGGCACGCCAGTTGCAGCAGCCGGTGGTTGTGGTCACCACCTCGGGTACGGCGGTGCTCAATCTGGCCCCTGCTGTGGCGGAAGCCCGGTTCCAGCATATTCCGCTCATTGTGTTTACGGCCGACCGTCCCCGGGAATCCATTCCCCAGTTCGATAACCAGGTCATCGACCAGACGGAACCCTTCATCAGGAATTCCAAAGGATTTTACCAGCTACCGGCGGAGGTCAGCGATGAAACCGGATTGCAGGATATGCTCGGGCGGGTGGAAGCGATGATCAGCGAGGCATCTGCATATCCGGAAGGTCCGGTCCATTTCAACGTACCACTGCCGGAACCGCTGTATGAACCGTTGCCCGCTCCTTTATACCGCCATTCCAGGTCTCAGCAGATGAGCATCTCCCGTGAGTCCGGTGCAGCGGACGGGGAACGGATCCCTTCAGGTACCAGACTCCTGGTACTGGCTGGTATGGCTGCATATGGCAGTGAGATTTCCGGACTCCTGGATACTCTTGCGGAAGTTCTCCAGGTTGTCGTGGTAGCGGAGAATATCACCAACCTTCACTCGGACCGGTTCATCGCCCATCCTGAACTTTTGCTGCACGCGGCAGGCGGGGAAGAGCTGAAAAAACTGGTTCCGGACAGGGTGGTTGCTTTCGGGGGACAGTTGGTTTCCAGGAGCCTGAGGCTCTTTCTGAAGGAACATCCCCCCGGAGAGATCAGGATCCTGGACAGGAATCCGGCGGCGGGTTTGAGAAGTCTGCTGCAGGGAGCGGAAAAAGCAGACGGGTCTGCTTCCCTTGTCGGGCCTGTTGCTAACGGCGGACCGGGCCCCAATGATTACCTTGAGAGCTGGAAAACAATTGAGCAGCGGGTATTGAAGGATGCCGGTGATTACCTGGAAACTGCTCCGTTCAGCAACCTGGCGGTTATGCACAGGACCCTGTCATCGGTACCCGCCGGAACGGTCCTGCACCTTGGAAACAGTTCCATCGTCCGGTATTCTCAGTTGCTTCCCATCAGACCGGACCTGCGCTATTTTTCCAACCGGGGCACGTCGGGCATCGACGGTACCGTTTCTGCCGCCGTGGGGGCGGCCATGGTGTCACCGGACCCGCACTTGCTTGTTGTGGGCGATCTGGCCTTTGTATATGATTCCAATGCCATGTGGAATAAGGACTTCCCGGACAACCTGAAAATCGTGGTCGTGAATGACGGAGGCGGGGGGATATTCAGACTGCTGGATGGTCCTGACCGCATGCCTTTTTTCGAGGAATTTTCCGTGACACATCATCCTGTCTCCCTGGAACTGCTGAGCCGTTCTTTCGGCAGGGATTATCTGGGAGCCAACGACCTGGATGCATTTGGTGAAAAACTGGAATTGCTTTTCCGGCCCGGTTCGGATTACACGGTACTGGAAGCGGATACCTCGGGCAGCGAAAATAGTCTTATCTTTAAATCGTTTTTGAACCATCTTCATTCTTAGGACATGCAGAAAATCCCGTGGAAAACACTCAGGGAGTTCGAGGATATCAGGTTTGCGTATTTTGAGGGCATTGGGAAGATTACCATCAACCGGCCACGCTACCACAATGCTTTTACCCCGGACACCACCAGGGAAATGAGCGAGGCGCTTGCGGCATGCAGGGAAATGCAGGAGATCCGGGTTGTGATCCTGACCGGAGCGGGGGAGAAAGCTTTCTGCAGCGGAGGTGACCAGCATGCAAAGAGTTATGCGGGCTACGTGGGAAAGGATGGTGTCCCCAGGCTCAATATCCTGGATGTGCAGCGGCAGATACGCAGCCTCCCCAAACCGGTCATCGCCATGGTCAACGGGTATGCCATCGGGGGCGGACATGTGCTGCATGTGGTCTGTGACCTTACCATTGCCTCGGAAAATGCCAGGTTCGGTCAGACCGGTCCCCGCGTGGGCAGTTTCGATGCCGGGTTCGGTTCTTCATTCCTGGCCCGGCACGTGGGACAGAAGAAAGCCCGGGAAATATGGTTCCTCTGTGAGCAATACAGCGCTGCGGAAGCACTGGAAATGGGACTGGTGAACAAAGTGGTGCCGTTGGAGCAACTGGAGGAGACCACGGTTGAATGGTGCAGGAAGATCATGCAGCACAGTCCCATCGCCCTGCGGATGATCAAGGCGGGACTCAATGCCGAACTGGACGGGCAGGCGGGTATCCAGGAACTGGCCGGCAACGCCACCATGCTGTATTACATGACCGAGGAGGCCCAGGAGGGAAAGAATGCGTTCCTGGAGAAACGAAAACCGGACTGGGACCGGTTCCCGAAACTTCCCTGAACCATCTGTATGCTGCCATTGTTACATAGCAGGGATATGACAAAACTCACCATATGGATCAAGGCATTCCGCCTGCGCACCCTGCCGTTGGCATTATCGGCCACCATCCTGGGTTCCTTCCTGGGATATGCGGAAGGAAAATTCAAATGGGGGGTGTTTGTATTCGGTACATTTACCACGCTTTTCCTGCAGGTCCTTTCCAACCTGGCCAATGATTACGGAGATGCCAGGAAAGGAACCGACAACAGCAATCGGCTCGGTCCGCTCCGGGTGACCCAGACGGGTCTGGTGACCCTGAAGGAAATACGCTGGATGATCTTGCTTTTTGTGGTGCTGAGCCTGGTTTCCGGATCGTTGCTGATCTGGTCGGGACTGGGCCGTAGCAACCTGCTGTTCTATGCGGTTTTTTTCCTGCTGGGTTTTTCAGCCATCTATGCGGCAGTCAAATACACCATCGGCAGGAAGCCATACGGTTATCTGGGCTTCGGGGATATTATGGTCTTTATATATTTCGGGATACTGGGTGTGGCGGGCACCTATTTCCTGCATACACGTTCGTTCCATCCCACCATCCTGCTTCCTGCCTCGTCCATCGGGTTGTTGAGTGTGGGTGTGCTGAACCTGAATAACATGCGCGACCGGGAAAATGATAAGATCAATGGCAAGCATACCCTGGTGGTTCGCATGGGGATCACCTGGGCCAAAATGTACCACGTGGGCCTGCTTTTCACCGCTTTCCTGCTGGGGATCACCTATACCCTGATCCACTTTGATTCCTTTTTCCAGCTGATGTTCCTGCTTCCCCTTCCGCTGCTTGCTTCCGACATAAAGAAAGTAGTGACCAACACGGTCCCCGTGGAACTGAATGCCGAACTGAAAAAGCTGGCCGTGGCCACCCTCCTGTTTTCGCTTTCATTCGGACTCGGACTTATCCTCTGAACGGTGCACGCTTCCCATACCGCATATTCCCTTAAGTTTTCCCGTCCTGCCGGAACCTCCCGCGGGGTTCTGCACTGCAAAAATAGCTGGTTCGTGAAGCTGACGGAAGGGGATGTCACCGGCATCGGCGAGGTTTCTTTCATCCCGGGACTGAGCGCGGAGGATCCGGAGGAAATGGAGCTCCGGATCAGCCATGTCTGCAGACTGATCAGCCGGGGAGAAATGGATCCCCGGCGGCCGTTTTTCACTGCACCGGGTTTGCAGTTCGCAATGGAGACTGCCCTGCTGGATCTGGACCGGGGCGGGAAAAGACTCCTGTATCCATCGGAATTCAGCAGGGGTCGGTCCGGCATCCCCATCAACGGGTTGATCTGGATGGGTGACCGGGCCAGCATGAAGGAGCAGATCAGGGAAAAACTGGCGGATGGTTTCAGGGTGCTGAAGATGAAGGTGGGAGCGCTGGATTTCGGGGAAGAAGTTGAGGTGCTGACATGGCTGCGAAGGGAATTCTCTGCAGCGGACCTGGAGATACGGCTTGATGCCAACGGGGCATGGGAGCCCGGGGAAGCGGCGGGAAAAATGGCCAGGTTGTCTCATTTCGGCATTCATTCCATCGAGCAGCCCATCGGGGCGGGACAGCCTGAGGCCATGGCCACGCTTTGTGCCGGGGCAGCGATTCCCATCGCCCTGGATGAAGAACTGATCGGGCTGGGTACACCCCGGGTGCGGAAGACCATGCTCCGGGCTGTACGGCCCGCATACATTGTTCTGAAACCCGGGCTCCTTGGAGGGTTCAGCGTGGCCCGGGAATGGATCCGGCTGGCGGAGGAGGTGAATATAGGGTGGTGGGTCACTTCCGCGCTTGAATCCAGCATCGGACTCAATGCCATCGCACAGTGGGTCTCGGCACTGGATCCTTCCGGGACACAGGGGCTTGGCACGGGAAGGATATACAGCAACAACATTGCTTCGCCCCTGGAGATGGAGGGGTGCAGGCTCTGGTACCGGCCTGAAAAGAAATGGGACCTCTCACCGATCATGCAATCCTGAGATGGCCGCAACGAAACTGCCGGAAACATTCCTGGTGGAGGACAGGACCTACAGCCGGGAGGAACTGGTTGCTTACTCAGCCGGTATGGCTGCGGATCAATCCCAGCCGGGATGGAGAAGGGGACTTTTCGATTTTATCCGGGCTTTCCTAAATGAGCCTGAAGGGGAGATCCTCCAGAAAACGAGCGGTACCACGGGTGATCCCGGACTGTTGCATCTGAAGCGTTCTTCCATGATCCGCAGTGCGGAGATGACACTGCAATTCTTTCATCTTCGTGCCCGGGAGCGTGTCCTGCTCTGTCTGCCGATCCGTTATATTGCCGGTAAAATGATGGTGGTCAGGGCACTGGTGGGAGGGCTCAACCTTGTTCCCGTGGAACCCACCTCCCGTCCGATGAAAAAGGCTTCCGGGATTTTCCGCTTTGCGGCCATGGTCCCGCTCCAGCTGCATGAGTCGGTTCGGAACGGGGACCCGCTTGCTGAGGTGGAACAGCTGCTCATCGGGGGAGGGGAAGTGCACCCTTCTCTTCGCCGGGAACTGGAAATACTGGAGCGGCCGGACATCTACGAATCTTTTGCCATGACTGAAACTTATTCCCATTTTGCCCTGAAGCGGATCAACGGGGAGAAACCTGACGAAGACTTCAGATTGCTGGAGGGTGTGCGCATCTCCAGGGATGAGAGGGGATGTTTGGTAGTTGATATACAGGGTGTTACGGACAGTGCGGTGGTGACCGGTGACCTGGTGGAGATCACGGGGGACGGAAAGGGTTTCCGGTGGCATGGCAGGGTGGACAATGTGATCAAGAGCGGGGGAATGAAAATTATCCCCGAACTGCTCGAACAGCGCATCGGTCAATGGCTGAAGATGAGCTGTCTGATTTTGCCCGAAGAGGATCCCCGGCTGGGACAGCGGACCGTGCTGATGGTGGAAACCCGGGATCAGCCTGTCCGCATGGAAGCCTGGATGGAAATTCTGCGCAGGAACCTTCCCGGGCATGAGTTCCCCGGAAGGATCGTCACGGTCCGGGAGATCCCCAGGAATCCTTCCTTCAAACCGGACCGGAAGGCGGCTGTCGCATTGATCGGCCCGGACTATTGACCCGTATTGCATGCTTTCGTACTTTTACACCTTTGTTTAACCTAACCTTATTCAAGTATTTATGAAAGCCTTGAAGATTATCCTGATCATCATCGGTATACTGGTTGCAGCCATGCTGATCGTACCACTGTTCGTCCCCGCTACCGCCGAAGTAAGCGCCGGGACCGAGATCGTCCTGAAACCCTCACAGATATTTCCGTTCATTGCATCCTTTGAAGACCGGCAGGAATGGGATCCCTGGATAACCATGGATTCCACGGCAGAGGTGACCATCCAGGCCGCACCCGGGTATGTGGGATCCACCTACCAGTGGGATGGGGAAATGCTGGGAACCGGACGAATGGAGGTGCAATCCGTGGTTGAGAACGAATACATCAAATCTTCACTCTGGTTTGGTGATGTGGAAACCCCCGCTGTTATCGAATGGACCTTCGAACCCGTTGATGCGGGGACCAGGGTGACCTGGTCCTATGCCGAGGAGACGGCCTATCCGTTTGAACGGCTGAGGATGCTGATTGGAAAAGCATTCCTGAAAAAGAGTTTTGAAACGGGACTGAGCAACCTGAAAACTTACCTGGAAGAAAATCCCCCTCCCGTGAGCTACCTGGGTGAGATCGTTGTGGAGACCCGCCCGGGCTTTCACGCAATCACTGCCAAAGGGAGCGGGACCATGGAAAACATCGGCCAGGAGATGGAAAGACTGTTCGGCATGATCATGGGTGAAATTCAGAAGCAGCAGTTGCAGATGACAGGTTCGCCTTTCGTCCACTACCTGGATTTTGATGAAACCACGGGGCATTCCAACTTTGTGGCCGGTATCCAGGTAGCGGCTGCCGGGAAAAAAGCCGGAGAAGTGTTGCCGGCAGCCTTTGGGGAAATGAAGGTGGTCCAGGCCATGCATACCGGACCCTATGAAGAATTCATGAGTTCCTACATGGAACTGGATGAATATGTTAAGGCCCACGGACTGGAAACCACAGGAGAAGCTTTTGAGTTCTACATGACCGATCCCATGAGTGTGCAGGATCCCTACAAGTGGCAGACGATCATTGCCTACCCGCTAAAATAGCTAACTTCGCTCCATGCAAATCGGGGTCATTCGAGAAACGAAAACACCGGAGGACAGGAGGGTGCCGCTGACTCCCTCCCAGTGCATGGAACTGAAAAGCCGGTTCCCGGACCTGGAGATCAGGGTGCAGCCCTCGCGGCACCGTTGTTTTTCAGATAAGGAATATACAGAAAAAGGCATCGCGGTCACGGAGGACATGACAGCATGCAGTGTGCTGATGGGCGTGAAGGAAGTGAAGATCGAGACCCTGATGGAGGGGAAGACCTATTTGTTCTTTTCACACACGGCCAAGAAGCAGCCCTACAACAGGAAATTGCTGCAGGCAGTTGTGAGGAAGAAGATCAGGCTCATTGATTACGAATACCTGACCCGGGAGGACCGGACAAGGGTGGTGGCATTCGGCCGGTGGGCCGGGGTGGTGGGTGCATACAACGGGTTGCGGGCGCTCGGGCATTGGTCTGGCAGGTATGCGCTGATCCCTGCCCATCATTGCAGGGACCTGCTGCAGGTGAAAAAGGAACTGGAGAAGGTAGACGCGGGCGAGGTCCGGATCGCCGTCACCGGCGGGGGAAGGGTGGCCGGCGGTGCTGCTGAGATCCTCCGTGCGGCGGGAATCCGGGAGACGGATCCCGCAGATTACCTGGAACGGACATTCGGTCACGCGGTGTTTACCAGGCTGGATCCCTGGCACTATACCCGTTACGGGGAAAATAGACCGTTCGATTTTGACCATTTTGTATCCCATCCCGAACAATACCGGAACAACTTCATACCCTACGCCCGGCGGACGGATCTCTACATGGCCTGTCATTTCTGGGATCCGCGTTCACCGGTGCTGCTGACGCAGAAGGATTTTCAGGATCCGGGGATCCCCATCCGCATCATTGCCGATATCAGCTGTGATATCCACGGGCCCATCGCCTCCACCATCCGTGCCTCCACCATTGAAGATCCTTTTTATGGCTATGACCCGGTCACCGGGAAAGAAACCGATCCGTTCAAACCGGGTGCCGTTACCGTGATGGCGGTTGACAACCTGCCGGGAGAGCTTCCGCGGGACGCTTCGGCCGATTTCGGACAGGCGCTGATGAAGCATGTGGTCCCGGAACTGGCCGGCACGAATGGTAGCGGAATGCTGGAGCGGGCCACCATTGCGCGGGGAGGTTCCTTGACCCCGCACTTTGCCTACCTGCAGGACTATCTGGAAGGAACCTGACTCAGCGGGCGCGCCTGAGGTTGGCGATGACCCGCAACGGATCATCCGAAGAAAAGATGGTGTTCCCCACCACGAACACATCCACCCCGGCGGCAATCAGTTCTCCGATATTATCCTCCGTCACGCCGCCGTCCACCTGGATCAGCGTATCCAGGTTCCTGTCGGTGATCATCTGCCTGAGCTTCCTGATCTTATCCCAGGAAGCCTCGATGAAGGTTTGTCCCCCGAAACCCGGATTCACCGTCATGATCAGCACCATGTTCAGGTCGCCGAGTACGGGACCGAGCAGGGAGACGTCCGTGGAGGGATTGAGCGATACGGCGGGCTTCATTCCCAGCTCCCTGATCCGCTGAATGGTGCGGTGGAGATGGGGACAGGTCTCATAATGCACGGTCAGCCAATCCGCACCGGCATCCCTGTATTCCTCCAGGTAGCGGTCGGGATCCACGATCATCAGGTGGACATCCAGCGGTTTTTCCGAAATGGATCTGATCTGCCGGATCACGGGGAATCCGAAGGTGAGGTTGGGCACATAAACCCCGTCCATGATGTCCAGGTGCAGCAAATCGGCCTGAGAACTGTTCACCATGGCGATCTCATCGGCCAGGTGCAGAAAATCGGCTGTCAGGATGGAGGGAAAGATCATGTGTGTGCGCATTCCGTAACTTTTTCCACAAAAATAGTCTTTTATACCGTATCCCCATCATTTCATTCCTCAATCCACGCAACCGATCCGCAATCCGGGCACTCTTATACTAACCGGAGGTTCCGGCCGTTTTAAAGCCGGATGGTTTTGTTATCTTTAATCCCTTTCAGGTCCCCTGTTTCATGAGAAGATGCCCGGTATTATGTGGAATATTGCTGATCTTTCTGACAATCAGCTTATCAGGACAGAAGTATACCCTCAGTGGTTATGTACAGGATAATGCGACGGGGGAACGGCTGATCGCCACCTCGGTGTACGATTCCATCAGCGGGAAGGGGACATCCACCAACGAATACGGATTTTACAGCCTGTCGCTGCCTGCCGGGGAGATCCGCCTGAAGGCCTCCTACGTGGGGTATTCAACCTTCAGTGAGACCATCAGACTGGGAGCGAACCTGAGCATGAACATCCACCTGGAACCTTCGTTGCAGCTGGAGGAGGTGGTGGTGACCACCAATCGGCCCGGGGATGTGGTGCGGGATGTGCAGATGAGTGCCGTGCACATCCCTGTCAAGGAGATCAAGTCCATTCCTATGTTCATGGGGGAGGCGGATGTGATCAAGACCATCCAGCTGATGCCCGGGGTGCAATCGGGGACCGAGGGGACCAGCGGGATCTATGTGCGGGGCGGGGGACCCGACCAGAACCTCTTCCTGCTGGACGGGGTGCCCATTTACAATGCGAACCATCTTTTCGGTTTTTTTTCGGTCTTCAATCCCGATGCCATCTCCAGCATTACCCTCACCAAGGGAGGTTTCCCTGCACATTACGGGGGCCGCCTTTCTTCGGTCCTGGACATCAGGCTGAAGGAGGGGAATATGAAGGAATTCAAGGGATCGGGATCGGTGGGACTCATCGCTTCGAAGCTGACCCTGGAGGGACCCCTTCTCCGGGACAAAACCTCGTTCATCCTGTCGGCGCGAAGGACCTACCTGGACATCCTGGCGCGCCCGATCATCCGGGCGGTGAACAAAGCAAACGGAGTGGAAGGGATGACAGGCTACTATTTCTATGACGTGAATGCCAAGATCAATCACAAATTCTCGGAGTTCGACCGCATCTACCTGAGCCTGTACCATGGCCGTGACCGACTCTATATCAATAACGAGGAGAACCGGATCGATGACGACACATCCTACCAGACGAGATCCGAGGCGGGGCTTTACTGGGGAAACCTGACCACCGCGCTGCGATGGAACCATGTGTACGGGAACAAGCTTTTCAGCAATGCGTCACTGATCTACAGCAACTACAGGTTCGATACCTTTGATGAGACGCAGACCCTGGTCAACGGCAAATATGACCTGGGTTATTCCTATGATTACTATTCGGGGATCGAGGATGTGGGAGGCATGGTCGATTTTGACTACCGGCCTTCCACAGCACATACACTGCGCTTCGGGAGTAAATACCTGTACCATACCTTCTCACCCGGCATCGAGACCCTGGAGTCCACAGACGACACCCTCAGGCTGGAATTCAACTCCGATCCGGTGTATGCGCATGAATTCTATGTGTACGGGGAGGATAATTTTCAGCTGGGATCCAGGATCCGGGCCAATGTGGGCCTGCATTATTCCGCTTTCATCGTGCGGGGAAAGTACTATCATTCCCTCCAGCCACGGTTCTCGGGCCGGCTGCTGATCACCCCGGACCTTTCCCTGAAAGCCGCCTTCACCCGCATGGACCAGTACATTCACCTGCTGACCAACAGCACCATCGGGCTGCCCACGGACATCTGGGTGCCGGCCACCGACCAAACCCCGCCCCAGCGTTCCTACCAGTCAGCCCTCGGCCTGGCATACAACCTGAAGGACAGCTGGTATTTCACCCTGGAGGGATTTTACAAGACCATGAACGGACTGATCGATTATTCGGAAGGGTCCAGCTTTTTTTCGTACGGGGTGGACTGGGAGGATAAGATCGAACGGAATGGTTCGGGGCTGTCGTACGGACTGGAGTTCCTTGCCAGGAAAGACCTGGGCAGGATCCGGGGATGGGTGGGGTACACCCTTTCAAAAGTGGACCTGCAGTTTGCGAACCTGAACAACGGCAATCCTTACCCCTATACCTATGACAGGAGGCACGACGTGTCCGTGGTGGTGATGTTCCGGGTGGATGAACAGACGGATTTGAGCGCCACCTGGGTTTACGGGACCGGCAAGGCCAGGACCCTGGCCGTATCCAGGTACGCCCCCGACAATTATCATTTTGAAAACACGGGCAGCGGGATTATTTATTACGGTCCCTATTCTTCCGGCTATTACACGCCTGAAATCGAGTATTTCAAAGGAAAGAATGCTTACCGGGAGCCGGCCTATCACAGGCTGGATGTGGCGATGAACCGCCACAGGGAGACAAAATGGGGGAGGCAGACCTGGAGTTTCGGGGTATACAATGCCTATAACCGGCAGAATCCCTTTTACCTGTTCTTTGGTTATGACAACTACGGGAACCGGGCACTGAAGCAGATGAGCATCTTCATGCTGATCCCTTCCATCAGTTATTCATTTGAATTTTGAAAAAACGATGAATTTTAGCGGGCAGATACGGCATCTCTGGATCACGGTCCTGATCACCGCGGGGATCCTGGTGCTGAACCAGTCGTGTGAATCTGTTTTGTTCATTGAACTGGAAGAAGCAGAAAGGCTGATCGTGGTCAACGGGACCATTTCCAGCGATTCCACGGTACGGATCCAGGTGTCAAGGACCCGGCACATCCTGGACAATGCACCCGTGAATCCCCTTGAGCAGGCGGAAGCGAGGCTCTTCCGGAACGGAATCCTTATCGGGACGCTCAGTCACACAGCAAGGGGATACTATGTGTTTGAGGAGCACATCCCGGTGATCGGAGATGCATACCGCATCGAAGTGGAAAATGCCGGTTATCCGACAGTTACCGCAAATTGTGTCATTCCCGGACCGGTTCAAATAGCTGCCCTCGATACCGCGGTTGTGAAAATGGATGCGGGATCGGGTCCTTATTACTGGTATGGGGATATGAGTCTGCTGCAGTTTGACCTGACCCTCCAGGATCCACCCGGGGAAGTCAACTATTACCTGTTGAACGCAATGGCGGACCGTTCAAGCACCCGGTGGCGGGATACCACGGTGATCATCGTGGATTCCATTTATTACGGTGGCCAGTGGAACTACTATCCCAGGGATTCCACCTATGCTGTGGGAGATGTGGTCCGGTACACGAGTCAGCCCCATATTTACAGCAGTGATATTATTGTGGAAACCCTTACCAATGGCGGGGTCCTCTTCTCCGACCGGCTGATTGACGGGAAAAGCTATTCTTTCCGGGGAACAATACTTTCCCAGTCCCTGGAGTCGGCCGACTCGGCGCTGGTATCCTTCCGGCTCCATTCCATTTCCGAATCCTATTACAGGTACCTGAAATCGAGGCAGGAGCATTACGATTCGCGGGATAACTATCTGGCTGTACCCGTGATTGTTTACAGCAACATTGAATCGGGGACCGGCTTCTTCGGTGGTTATTCCACGGATGAATACACAATTACTACCTTTATCCCCGAATTTTACGATTACTGGTATTACGAAGTGTATTAAATCTGATCCATGATCATTTTTGAAGAAATCATCGCCCGGCGGACAGGGATCGGGGTGATCCGGGTAAAGAACACCATCGAATTGCTGGAGGCCGGGGCCACCATCCCGTTTATCAGCCGGTACCGGAAGGAACACACCGGTAGCCTGGACGAGGTGCAGATCACCGGGATCCGGGACGAACTGAACAAGTTGAAAGAGCTGGAGAAACGGAGGGAATACATCCTGAAGACCATCGGCGAGCAGGGGAACCTGACCGGTGAACTGAAAACCCAGATCGAATCCTGCCTGGACCCGGTGGTTCTGGAGGACCTCTACCTTCCCTACAAACCCAAAAAGAAGACACGGGCCACCGTGGCCCGGGACAAGGGGCTGGAACCCCTGGCGCAGATCCTGATGAAACAGCAGAAAAAGGATCTGCAACAGGCCGCCTCGCGCTTTCTCAGCGGGGAGGTGGAAACGGTGGAGGACGCCCTCCGGGGGGCCCGGGACATTGTGGCCGAATGGGTGAACGAAAACCAGCGGGCCAGGAAGACGGTTCGTCACCACTTCGACCGGGAAGCGGTGATACGCTCCAGGATGGTGAAGGGGAAAGAGGAAGAGGGATCCAAGTTCATGGACTACTTTGATTTCAGTGAACCCCTGAAAAAATGTCCCGGGCACCGGATCCTTGCCATGCGGCGGGGAGAGGCAGAAGGATTCCTGAGGCTCACCGTGGAGCCCGATCCCGAAAAGGTAATCCGGGACCTGGAAGCACAGTTCGTCAGGGGTGAGGGGGATGCGGGCAGGCAGGTGGCCGAGGCGGTAAGGGACGCTTATAAACGGCTGATGCAACCTTCCATTGAAAATGAGTTCAAGTCCTTCTACAAAGAGAAAGCGGACCGTGAAGCCATCGGTGTATTTGCGGCCAATCTGCGGCAGCTTTTGCTGGCCCCGCCGCTGGGACAGAAACGGGTACTGGCCATTGACCCGGGATACAGGACCGGCTGCAAGCTGGTGTGCCTGGATGAGCAGGGGAACCTGCTGCACAACGAAACCATCTACCCCCATCCGCCCCAGTCCGACCGTGCAGGGGCCACCCGCAAGGTAAGCTCCCTGGTGCAGCAGTACAAAACCCAGGCCATTGCCATCGGGAACGGGACAGCCAGCAGGGAGACAGAGCGCTTCATCCGGCTGCTCAGGTTCCCGCATGACCTGGAGGTTTACATGGTCAATGAATCCGGGGCTTCCATCTATTCCGCATCGAAGATCGCCAGGGAGGAGTTCCCGGATTACGATGTGACTGTCCGCGGAGCCGTATCCATCGGAAGACGGCTTATGGATCCGCTGGCCGAGCTGGTGAAGATCGATCCCAAATCCATCGGGGTGGGACAGTACCAGCATGACGTGGACCAGCACAGCCTGAAAGAAAGCCTGGACCAGGTGGTGGAAAGCTGCGTGAACCTGGTGGGGGTGAATGTGAATACCGCCAGCAAACACCTGCTGACCTATGTATCGGGACTGGGACCCGTGCTGGCACAGCATGTGGTGGAAACCCGGCAGCAGGCAGGGGGATTCACTTCCAGGGAGCAGCTCAGGGAGGTTCCCCGCATGGGTGACAGGGCTTTTGAGCAATGTGCCGGGTTCCTCCGGATCGAAGGAGGTGTGCATCCGCTGGATAACTCCGCGGTACACCCGGAAAGTTACCACATCGTCAAGAAAATGGCAGCCGACCTGGGGGTGGAGCTGGATGAACTGGTAGGCAACCAGGAGCTGGTTTCCGGGATCGCGCTGGAGAAATATGTGGAGGGGGAGGTGGGACTTCCAACGCTGCAGGATATCCGGTCGGAGCTGGAAAAGCCCGGCAGGGACCCCAGGGAGCAGGTGGAGGTGTTTGAATTTGACCAGGGCGTGTTCAGCATCGAAGATCTGAAGCCCGGCATGGAACTACCGGGTATCGTGACCAACATCACCCGGTTCGGGGCCTTCGTGGATGTGGGTGTGAAGCAGGACGGACTGGTGCACATCTCCCAGCTGGCAGACCGGTTTGTGAAGGACCCCAACGATGTGGTGAAGATCCACCAGCATGTGCGGGTCAGGGTACTGGAAGTGGATATCCGGCGAAACAGGATCCAGCTTACCATGAAGGGGACCGGAAAGTCAGAAAAATGAACTTCCCGGACATTCCGGCAGTTGACCTCAGAACAAGGCCTGAGCGCGTTTAAGGATGAAGATCTTTTCAATACCCACCGGGTTGTTTTTTGTATCAAATATATGCATCAGGTAAAAACCTTCTGGCAGGCGGCTTATATCTATCGGCTGATGGCTTTTAACCTGTTGGGACAACAGGTTCTTTCCAGAAAGATCAAATACTTCCAGCCTGTAATCCGAAAGCCGGTCATCCAGTATCAGGGTAACGGTTGATCCAGCAGGATTGGGATAAAAGGTGAACCTGCCCGGTTTCTCCATTGCCAATCCCGTGGTCCCGGATCCTGAGAAATGAAAATTACCCCGGTAATCTTCCAACCATTCACCCCCTTCATAATCAAAGGTGGTGTATTCAGTCATCAGGTGGTTGAAGAAATTGGGGAGGTCATCATGATAGAACCAGGGCAATACAAGCTGATCATAGCCGTAGGATGCATCATAGGTATATTCCCCCTTCCAGGACCTGATCCACATCTTGCCGGAATCATCCCAGTTGAAGTCGATATAGCTCTCAACATTCCCACTGGCTGAATACTGGTATTCCTCCCGGTCGTCATTCACCCAGCTTTCTGCATCTTCATCCCAGTCATAAGCCTCATACAAAGTAAGGTGATCATTCGCGTCGTATTCATATTCTTCCCGGTAGGTAAAGATCCAACCCGAAGGATCGGAATCACTGTCATTATATGAAGTATATCTGATAAGGTTCCCGTTATCATCATAATTGTATTCAGTTTTCCAGCTTTCCTCCCAGGAAAAGACAAAGAGATATTCAGTTGTACCGACAACCCTGTCCTGCTCGTCATACGTGTAATCTACTCTCCAGACTAAATAGAATGACTCACCCTGTTCGCGCTTCTGGTATTCCAGTGATCCTGCAAGGCGGTTTTCCTCATAGTAATTTTCCCTTTTCCATACGCTGAACCATTCGGTTCCCGTCTCATTCAGCTCAAAGGCTAATTCCAGGATCAGGTTCCCGTTCTCATCGTATCCATAAGTTTCCTTTTCATCCTGCTCCCAGGCACCCGAAGTACTGTTCCGTATTTTATCGTACCATTCAACGATCAGTCCCTCTTCGTTATAGATGTAATAGGACTTATAGCCTTCCACCCAGGCGGATGTGGCTTCATCCCACCGGTATTCGGTCAGGCTGTCCAGTACCTGTATATTTTCTGATGCTTTGAACGGGGATGTGGGAATTTCTTTCAGGTTCCTGAATGCTTCCGGAGAAGCCCCTTTCCTGTTGTGGTGATGTTCCGGGCGGCGATAATCTTTGTATGGTTCATACTTCTCTCCGATCTGGCCCATGGTTGTTACTGCGATCAGACAGCTGGCAAAAAGCGTAAAGATCTTTTTCATTGTGGTGTGATTTTGTGTTTTTGAAACAATTGATAATATGATACTTATCAATGCTACAATACACAATCAGAATTGTTCGGCTGATTGGGTTATCGTGCCGCCGGAGGGGGGGATAATTAACATATTTAACTGCCCGGACCTCATTCCGATAATTTTTCCGGCCTTTTCCTCCAGATCCAGCTTACCATGAAGGGGACCGGGAAGGCGGGAAAATGAACTTCCCGGACATTCCGTTGTTATTCCGCTGATGCAAACAATATTGCCTTTCCCCCGGTTGTTCCGTCCCGCCGTTTACCAGGGAAAGAAGAATCCGGCCAACTATTTTGAAGGCTGGTACTTCAAACTGGTGGATGCGACAGGTGCCCACATCTGGTCAGTCATTCCCGGTGTATCCTTTTCGGATGATCCGCACAGTTTTGTACAGGTGATCCATGCCAACAGCGGGAAAACCTGGTACAACCGTTACGATACCGCAGCATTCAGGTTTACCCGGGACAGATTTTCAGTGGGGGTCGGTCCCAATGCGTTCTCCATGGAAAAACTGGAGCTGGACGTGCATAACAGGGACCTTCAAATCAGGGGGACGCTGTTTCTGGAAGGCCTCCATCCGTTTCCTTTCAGGATCCTGGCCCCGGGTATCATGGGCTGGTACAGCTACGCCCCCTTCATGGAATGCTACCACGGGGTGGTATCCATGCAGCACCGGATCAGGGGCATCCTTAGTATCAACGGAAGGGATGTCTCCTTTGACGGGGGGAAAGGATACACAGAAAAGGACTGGGGCCGGTCCATGCCGTCCGACTGGATCTGGATGCAATCCAACCACTTCAGGGAAGACGACCGTGCTTCGTTCATGCTTTCGGTGGCAAGGATCCCCTGGCGCAGAAGTTTTTTCCCGGGATTCCTCTCCTTCCTCCTGCTGGACGGAAAGGTGTACCGCTTTGCCACTTATAACCGCTCCGTGATCAGGAATATTCAGATAAATCCTGATGAAGTGAAGCTGGAATTATCGGGACGCCGGTACCGGCTGAAGGTGCGGGTGATGAGAAAGGAAGGGGGGATCCTGAAAGCTCCCAGGCATGGATCCATGGAGCGTGAGATCACCGAAAGCATTGTATCTTCCCTGGGCCTCGAGCTGACTGACAGCAGGGGGGAGGTTTTGTTCCGGGGTTCGGGAAAGTTCGCCGGACTGGAGATCGTAGGGGATGTCACCCGTTACTTTCCGTCCTGATCCCGCTGTATTTACCTAAAATATCTTATTTTCGCGTCATCAAATTCAATTCCATGAAAAAAATCAATGGCGCTGTCCTGGTACCGCTTTTCTGTGCGGGCCTGCTGAGCCTGCAATCATGCAACAGAACTGATCAGATGGAACCACCTATCGCAGAGAAGAAACCCAGAGAACTGACCATTCACGGGGATACCCGGATGGATCCCTATTACTGGCTGAGGGAACGGAATGATCCCGAAGTGATTGCTTACCTGGAAGCTGAAAACGCATACAGGGAAGCGGTGATGAAAGAATCAAAGCCGCTGGAGGATAAACTGTACGAAGAGATGGTGGGACGCATCAAGCAGGAAGATGCAAGCGTACCCTACAGGGAAAACGGGTATTATTATTACGTCCGGTATGAAGAAGGGAAGGAATATCCCATTTATTGTCGAAAGAAGGGAAGCCTGGAAGCGGCTGAGGAGATCATGGCCGATGTGAATGAAATGGCGAAAGGGTATGACTATTTCCAGGTATCGGGGATCAGTGTGAGTCCGGATAGCCGCTATGCGGCCATGGGGATCGATACCGTAAGCAGGAGGAAATACAGCATTTACGTCAAGGACCTGGAGACCGGGGAGATGCTTCCCGATGCGATCCCGGTAACCACGGGACGTGCTGCCTGGGCCAACGACAGCAGAACGCTTTTTTATACAAAAAAGGATGACCAGACACTCAGAAGCAGCGCCATATTCAGGCACGGACTGGGCACAGATGCATCCGGCGATGTGCTGGTTTACGAGGAGACCGATGACACCTTCGGAACCTATGTAACGAAGTCAAAATCCAAAAAGTACATGATCATCGGCAGTTCCAGTACCCTTACCACGGAGTACAGGGTGCTGTCAGCCGACACGCCCGAGGGACAGTTCAGGGTGATCCATGCCAGGGAGCGGGGACTGGAATACAGCGTGGATCATTTCGGGGATCATTTCTATATCGTTACCAACCTGGATGCAGTCAATTTCAGGTTGATGAAAACACCCGTGGACAGAACCGGGAAGGAGCACTGGGAGGAGGTGATCGGGCACCGCGACGATGTGTTCCTGGAGGGGATCGAGCTCTTTAATGACTACCTGGTGGCGGAGGAGAGGAAAGAAGGACTGATCCGTCTCAGGGTGATCCGGTGGGACGGTGGTTCGGAGCATTATGTGGACATGGGCGAGGAGGTTTACACGGCCGGCATTTCGGTCAACCCGGAATTTGAAACGGATCTGCTCAGGTACAGTTATTCCTCGCTGACCACCCCCGTGTCCACCTTCGACTACCACATGGGGAACCGGGAGAAGACCCTGCTGAAGCAGCAGGAGGTGCTGGGGGACTTCGATCCTTCCAATTACGAGGCCAGAAGGCTCTACGCCACGGCGGACGACGGAAAGCAGATCCCCATGAGCATCGTATACCGGAAAGGGCTGGAGCTGAACGGGAACAATCCCACCCTGCTTTACGGGTACGGCTCTTACGGGATTACCATGGATCCCGGGTTCAACGCATCCCGGCTCTCGCTGCTGGACAGGGGATTTGTCTTCGCCCTGGCGCATATCCGGGGAAGCCAGGTGTACGGGCGTTCCTGGTATGAGGACGGGAAACTGCTGAACAAGATGAATACCTTCACCGATTTCATTGCCTGCGCGGAGCACCTCATCCAGGCTGCATATACCGGTCCGGAACACCTGTATGCCATGGGCGGAAGTGCCGGGGGACTGCTCATGGGAACTGTGGTCAACCTCAGGCCGGACCTGTTCCATGGTGTCATTGCAGCGGTTCCCTTCGTGGATGTGGTGACCACCATGCTGGATGAAGATATCCCCCTCACCACCTCGGAATATGACGAGTGGGGAAATCCCAACGAGGAGGAATCCTACCGGTACATGTTAAGTTATTCGCCCTATGACAACGTGAAGGCGCAGGAATATCCGCATATGCTGGTAACTACCGGCTTGCATGACAGCCAGGTGCAGTACTGGGAGCCGGCCAAGTGGGTGGCAAAACTGAGGGACATGAAAACGGACGATAACCTGGTGCTGCTTTACTGCAACATGGATACGGGACACGGCGGGGCATCCGGCCGGTTTGAAAGGTTCAGGGAGACGGCCATGGAGTATGCATTCCTGCTGAAGCTGGCCGGCACTTAAAACCAGCAGGCCAAAAAACAGTTACGATGTTACCGGTTACGCACAGGACGAAATACAGGGTGACCTACGGCGATACAGACCAGATGGGGGTGGTGTACTATGGCAACTACGCCCGGCTCTATGAGATCGGGCGCACCGAGATGATCCGTGAGCTGGGCATGCCTTACAGGGAACTGGAAGAGGGAGGGATCAGGATGCCCGTCTATTCCGTGGAGTCCAGGTATAAGGATGTGATCCGTTACGATGAACTGGTTACCATCGAGACATCCGTGCATCAGACGCCGGGAGCGCGAATGGAATTTGAGCACCGGATTTTCAACGAATCAGGTAAAGAGGTTCATGCGGCCAGGGTGGTCCTCGTCTTCCTGGACATGAAGACCAACAGACCCGTCAGGGCACCGGAGAATCTGCTTCGTTTGCTTGCGGGCTGAGGGTGAGCAGGGTGATCTCGGGGCGGATGCCCACCCTGCCGGGAAACCCGGTATACCCGATCCCCCGGTTCACATACAGGTACTGGCCGTTTTCCCTGAGCAGTCCGGCCCAGTGATCGTACATCCATGCCGACGGGCTCCATTTGAACTTCCCGATCTCAAAACCGAACTGGAAACCGTGGGTGTGGCCCGACAGGGTCAGGGGAATGTCCTTTCTGCCCCGGACGTGCAGGAGCCAGTGATGCGGATCATGGGTCAGAAGGATCTTAATCGCCGAAGGGTCCGTCTCCGCCATTGCCCTGTCCAGATCTCCTTCCTGGGGCATGGGGGCCTTCCCCCAGTTTTCCACCCCGACCAGTTCAACGGCCGTGCCATTGAGCGCAATGGTGCGGTGCTCGTTGAGCAGCAGGTCAAATCCTGCTTTCCTGACCTGAGATTTCACTTTTTCCAGGTTGGCCCTCTTTTCTGTTTCCGAATTCCAGCTGTAATATGCCCCGTAATCGTGGTTGCCCAGGATCGCATATTTCCCCAGCGGGGCCTTCAGCGACTTCAGGATGTCCATGAAGGGATCCATCTCTTCGGCAAAATTATGGACCATGTCGCCTGTAAAAAGGATCAGGTCAGGTCCGATCGCCTTCACCAGATCCACCGCCTTCCTGATGTGGTCTGGTCTGTGATGGAATCCCGCCAGGTGAAAATCGCTGATCTGCACGACCCGGATCCCTGAAAAGGGTTCGGGCAGGCCCGGGATCCCGATCTCTTCCCGGAAAATTTTAATGTTGGTCACGCCCCGGACCATCCCCATGCCGAAACCGGCGAAAAGCAGGATCCCCGCAATGGCTCCCGGAATGAGGAAAAATTTCCTGAGTCCGTGGAAATCAGCCTCCCTCGCAAAGAGCCACGTCATTCCGCTGGTAAGATCGCCCGCCAGCTGGAACGCATTGAAAAGCAGTATGGGAACAAAGTACATCAGGAAGATCCCCAGCACCAGGGTTACCCTGTGAAAGATAACGGGATCGCGCTGGCGCTGGAAAACCGAGCCTGACCAGACCAGTGCAGACAGCATCATCAGGGTGATCCCCCAGTATATGATCCTGAAGACAACCGCATGATCGGACTGTATATGCAACAGGTTCCGGATCCCCCTGGAGGCATACAGGTCCATGATCAGGATGAAGAGGGTAAATAGAAGGAATATCAGTTTTCTGTTCAATTTCTTTTTGCGGTGAAGTTAAGGATTGTAATTTTAGTGGGGAATAAGAAAAGCAGCGAAATGAAACGAATCGTCTCCCCAAGCGGACCTGGAATGACCGGGTGGGTCCTGCTCATCCTCGTGTGTATCCTGACTTACACCGGCTGCCAGCGGAACGGGTCCGGAGCCACCGGAACGCTCATCGCTCCCCTGCCCGGGATCCTGGTCACCCCGGCAGATACTCCCGAGAACTCCCCGGAAGTGTGGG
>DSEO01000202.1 GCA_011056635.1 Bacteroides sp. | reverse complement strand
ATCGGAGATCAGTACACCATCGGGTCGGTCTTTAACAATCTGGGTTCGGTCCACAGGGAAATGAATAACCAGGATTCATCGCTTTTCTATCTCCACCGGTCCCTCCAGATTGCAAACCAACACGGATTCAAGCACCTGAAGCTGGAATCCTATGACGAACTGGCAAAATTACATGCACAGGCCGGCAATTATATATCCGCCTACAACTGGACACTGAGGTATGATACCGTTTATAAATCCCTTTTCAATGAGATTCAGTCGGAACAGATCGCCAGGCTCAGGGCCCGATACGAGCAGGAACTCAAGGACAGGGAGATTGAGCAACTGCAGTCCGAATCCCAGGTTCAGCGGATGCTCAATAAGGTGTTCATTATATTCATCCTGGTCATCATTGCCCTGGTCATCATCATTGCATTCAATCTGCGCTCAAAAAAAGTAACCAACCGGATGCTGGCGGAACGCAATCTCCAGATCTCCGATGCCATCCAGAAATTGAGTGAGTCCGAGGAAGAGCTTCAGCATCTGAACAGGTCCAAGGACAGGATCTTTTCCGTGGTAGCCCATGACCTGCGAAACCCTGTGGCAGCAGTGGCAGGTTTTTCAGAGTTGCTTTATGATAATTTCGATCAGTTTCCGGTCGAGACCCAGAAAGAATATCTGCTTCAGATCCTTCAGGCCACCCAGCGGATGCAAAACCTGCTGGAAAACCTTCTCATCTGGGCCAGGGCTCAGATGAAAGCGGTGCAATATGAACCCGAGCCAATCAAAATTAAAAGCATTGTGGATGATTGCGCCAGGGAACTGAAGGCAAACCTGGACCACAAAAAGATCGAGTGCGTGGTAAAAATAGACAGGAAGTGCGTTGCCTATGCAGATAAATCCATGATACACACCGTCTTTCGCAATCTTATCATGAACGGGATCAAATTCAGTTTTCCCGGCGGCAGGATCTGGATCACTTCCGAAATAGCAGAAAATGCCTGTGCCGTTTCCGTCAGGGACGAGGGGATCGGCATTCAGCCCGAGATCCAGCAGAAACTCTTCAATGCCAACGAAGTGGTGACCACACCCGGCACTACCGGCGAATCGGGATCGGGACTTGGCCTGGTGATCTGCAGTGAATTCGTTGAAAGGAATCAGGGCACCATTCATGTCAGAAGCGAGCCTGGAAACGGTTCCACCTTCACTGTGAACCTGCCCCTGGCAGATGGGGATTAGCAATGCGCTATTTCAGTTTTTCCCTGAACACCTTCTCGAATTTCTCCACCTTGGGTTGAATGACAATCCTGCAGTATCCCTGCTCAGGATTGCTGGCAAAGTATTCCTGGTGATAATCTTCGGCCGGATAAAATGTGTCATAAGGCTCCACCTGGGTCACGATCGGGTTTTCCCAGATCCCCGCCCCGTCAAGTTCTCCGATGACTTTTTCAGCCAGCTGGCGTTGTGCTTCATCATGGTAAAGGATGAGTGACCTGTATTGGGTTCCCACATCCGCTCCCTGGCGGTTCCGCGTGGTGGGGTCATGGGTCCTGAAGAAGATCTCCAGCAGGTCTGCATAGCTTACCACTCCGGGATCATAGGTGATTTGCACCACCTCGGCATGGCCTGTACCCCCGTTTGTCACCTGCCGGTATGTGGGATTCTTTGTTTCTCCCCCCGCATAACCCGAGGTCACTGACTGTACACCCTTCACACGTTCGAAAATGGCTTCCACACACCAGAAGCAGCCCCCTCCGAAAGTGGCTTTTTCAACAGGCTCTTTCATTGTATTATTTCCATTAAAAGTGATTGTCTGCAGGACGATCATCGTCCATACCGCACCGATCGTTCCCATGTCATTTCGTGTTGTATGATATGCATCTAACCAGATGCCGGTAAAAATGTTCTTGGGGTGGCATCAATCCATATTTCGTCGTAACTTTAACGCATGTACCCGGCATCTCATTATAAGACCGTCGATGAAGGGAAAATCCAGTGCCGGCTTTGTCCCCATTACTGCGTGCTGGAGGAGAATGAGCGGGGTATCTGCATATCACGGGTTAACAAAGGAGGAAAACTCTTTACGGAGAGTTACGGGATCCTTTCGGCCATTTCCGCAGATCCGGTGGAAAAGAAGCCGCTGTATCACTTTTATCCGGGTAAACCCATTCTCTCCATCGGAAGCTACGGCTGCAATCTATCATGCACCTTCTGTCAGAATTGTGAGATCTCGCAGATCGACAGTGCAGTATTTTCCGGTCATGCAGTCATTGAACCGGAAGGTGTTCTCCGCAAAGCGGTCCTGCTGCGTGACAACATCGGACTGGCCTATACCTATAACGAGCCGACCATCTATTTTGAATTCATGTTCAGGTGTGCGGAACTGATCCGGGAAAGGCAGATGAAAAATGTCATGGTCACCAACGGATTCATCAATGAAGCACCCCTGGAGGAGCTGTTGGCTCTGATGGATGCATTCAATGTGGACCTGAAGTCCTTTCGTGATGATTTCTACAGGCGCATTTCGGGGGGGAGGCTGAAACCGGTGCTTCAGACCATTGAAAAGATTGCGAAATCGGACCGTCACCTGGAACTGACCTTTCTGATCATTCCCGGGCTGAATGACAACGCGGCAGAATGGAACGAGATGATTGCGTGGATCAGTAACCACTGTGGACCCGATACGGTACTTCATGTCAGCAGGTACTTCCCCCGGTACAAAATGAAGAATCCGCCCACTCCCGCTCATACCATACAGCAATTTATTTACGCGGCAAGTGAAAAGATCAGGTATGTGTATCCCGGCAACACGCAAAACCAGATGGACAGTAATACGTATTGCCCCTCCTGTCATGCACTGCTCATTGAGCGGGATCACTATACCGCAAGGATGAAGGGCATTGATCCAGGAGGATACTGTAACCGTTGTCATACAAAGATTTACGGAATTTTTAATGCCATGGGATCATGAAAATCAGAAATCCGGCGGTTGAAGGTCGATTCTATCCCTCCAGCAGGGAGGGAATTTTTCATCAGATCCGGGAATTCGAAAAGGCGGACAGGTATCCGGTGAAGGAGATGCAGGCCGAACGTATCTTCGGCGGGGTCCTCCCGCATGCGGGACATATGTTCTCGGGATATCAGACGGTTCCCTTTTTTCAGGTGATACGCAAAATTGACAGACCACCCGAAACATTCATCATCGTTCATCCGAACCATACCGGCAGTGGTCTTCCACTGGCCGTTGATGAGCATGAAGCCTGGAGGAACTGTATCGGTGATGTGCCCCTGGACATGGAACTGGCTGGAGTCATGGACCTACCGTACAGCAGACTTTCCCATGCACATGAACATGCCGGCGAGGTGATCGTCCCCTATCTGCAGTATTATATGGGAGACCAACCGTTTTCCATCGTTCCTGTCTGTATGATGGACCAGCGCTTTGAGCGTGCCAGGCATGTAGCCGAGCGGATCCGGCACGCGGTCTCAAAGCTGGAAAGACGGGTGCTGGTCCTGGCTTCAAGCGATTTTTCTCATTTCTTGTCTGCTTCGGAAGGAGCGCAAAAGGACCAGCTGGTGCTGGATGAGATCATGCGCGGTAATGCGGCAGGTGTGGCGGATGCGGTAAGAAGGAACCATATTACCGTCTGTGGGTATGGTCCCATTATGGTGCTTCTGGAATACGCAGCCATGGAAGATCCCAGTTACAGGGTGAAAATACTCGCAAGGGGTCATTCCGGCGAGGTGGTCCCATCGCGTGAAGTGGTTGACTATATCTCGATGGTGGTGTATCTATGAGACTGACCACGTCCCATAAAAGGCTTCTGCTCAAAATTGCAGGAGACAGCATTGCCTCTGCGGTCAGGACTGAACGATCCCCTGCTGTCCCTCCAGATCTCACTGTGCCGGCCCTGCAATTGAAATGTGGTGTATTCGTGTCGGTTTATGTGGATGGAAGACTCCGCGGTTGTCTGGGCACATTCTCCGAAGAGGAACCCCTCTGGCAGAACGTTCAGAGATTGGCCGCCTCAGCTGCCACAGCGGATACCCGGTTCAGTCCCCTGATGCCTGAAGAACTCGGGAGTATGCGAATCGAGATCAGCGTGCTCTCGCCCCACAAAAGGATTACGGACATTCGCGAGATCAAACTGGGTAAACACGGGATTTATCTCCAAAAAGGACTGAACCGGGGAACCTTCCTGCCCCAGGTGGCCCCGTCCCAGCAATGGGATGTGTATGAGTTCCTTGGCAATTGTGCAAAATATAAGGCAGGGATCGGATGGGAAGGATGGAAAACAGCCGAGATTTATATTTTTGAAGCCATCATCTTCAATTCGGAAGATTAAATACTTGCTGGCAGGGATGGGAAAATCACCCCAACCAGCCAGGGTGCAGTTCTTGAACAGCCCGTCAGATCAGCTGAAAAAAATGGTTACAAAGTTGCATTTTAGAATATAACCTTTATATTTGTTCACTGAAGCTTTGATTTGGGCTATGATCAGATAGTCACTAACCCTAAAGCTAAATCTACGTTAGAAGATCCCGGATGCATATATGCCCGGGATCTTTTAGTTATATATCTCTTTGATTTTCTGCTAATTAGATAATTACTGCCAAAATTGTAAAATGTACACTTTCGGTTTTTGGCATTGCTTTTGCATTTCTGTTACCAAAGATGTATGACAACAGAAAAACACAGAAACCATGAAAACGATCAGATACACCACCGTCCTGCTGATTACAATGGCCCTGGGGTTTTATACGGTCCAGGCGCAATCGGCACGTCGCAGCGATCACCGGGAGAAAAGGGAGGTCTCGGCGACAAAAGTGAATAAGCGAGAAGCAACTCCGCAGAAGGCCCGGACAGCAAGGACCAGCGCGCCGGTTCAGAAGAAAGAAGTCCAGAGGCAGCGAACCGTGCAGTCCGCACCCAATGTCAGGCGGACAGAAGTCCAGAGGCAGCGGACCATGCAGCCCGCACCCAATGTCAAGCGGACAGAAGTTCAGCGGCAACGGGCTACCCAGCCCAACCGGAACGTTCAGCGAACGGACGCCCAGAGGCAGCGGACCGTGCAACCCGCACCCAATGTCCAGCGTCAGCGGACCGTGCAGCCCGCACCCAATGTCCAGCGTCAGCGGACTGCCGGGGATGCCCAGAAAAGGACCAGCATCAGCACACCGAACAATCCCAGAAGCACCTACCGGAAAGCCGACAGCAAAGTCTATGTGGACCGGAACAGGACAGCCAATACCAGGGTGAACAAGTATTCGAGCAAACAATACTACGGGGGCCATCATTACCATTATGTTTATCCGAAAGTAAGGGTGACCACCCATCATCATCACGATACATACATACACCATTACAGGGTACTTTACCGCCCGAAGTATGTGAACATCTACTGGACCCGTAACATGTACCGGGATTACAGAACCTGGTATCCCAACTACCACTGGAGGTACGATTACGGATACAGGATCCAGACCATCTCGATCTTTGATGCAAAATACAACCTGGGTGAGGTAGCAGCGGTCTACGGAAGGGTGTATGCGACCTGGTACAACAGGGAGACCGACGACTACCTGCTCTTCTTCGGAGGCGATTATCCTTACCAGGAATTCACAGTGGTGCTGCCTGCCCATGTGGCGAAGCGATTCAGCTGGAGACCTGAACGGTACTTCCTCGGCCAGCACATCATCGTCAACGGGCTGATCACCACCTTCGACGGGATCCCTGAAATCGTGGTGAAACACAGGAGGCAGGTGGAACTCTACTGACAGGCGGACCAGGATCCGTACACGGAAAGTCAGAAATTCTGCGGAGGACGTTTCAAAAGAGCGTCCTCCGTGCTTTTATGGTCTTACAATGACAGATACACTCCTCAGCGAGTAGGCGGTAAATATTCCTATCCCGTTATTGCCGATGTTTGAATGGACGTTAGCGGAGGGACCTGAAAAGAGGGGATTGTTACCCATGATTTCCAGCTGTGCATCCGAGATAAAATCAAAGAAATCTTCCCCGATACTGTTCAGTTCCAGGGTGACCGTATCTCCGGGCAGCAGCGTCTGCCGGGGATCGGAATCAGTCAGGAATCCGACGGGGAGTCCGTATATGTATTTTCCATTGACGAAATCATCGGACTGAACCCTGTAATCGGATAATTCATCGGTCAGCAGATCGCTGTTTTTCCATATCTTAAAACCGTACCATTCCCTTTCCGGGGAATCCATCGCAAACATGAAAACCTGATACCCCGAAAAGAATGGTGTCTGGAAATATACCAGCCTGATGGAATCCAGCATGGGGGTGACGGGCATGGTGGTTTCTGCTTCGTAAGACTCAAAAATGCCGTCATTGTCCACGTCCACCTGGCTGATATGTAAATGGTATCTGGTCAGGGGTTTTCCACGAAATGCCACCGGGGTCTGATATAAACCCGGGACAGAATCCAGCTCCTCAAGCCGGAGCACGGTCTCCCCCATTTTCAACTCTACCAGCGCATCCGATACAGCCGGGGCCGGCTGATTGGAGAAATAGTCGCTCGTGGTGGATAAGCGGACCTGGTGGTGCAGCGAATCGGTGGTGACAGTACCGAAGACCACAAGTCGCCGGTAAGTGGTATCAAGTTCTATATCAATCACTTCCTGGCATGCCGGAAGGGCCAATGCAGCCATCAGCAGGATCACACCGTACCGGTATGGGATCGTTCGTCTCATCAGAACCTGAAATTATAGGTGATGGCCGGAATGATTGAAAACAGGTAAGTCATTTCCGCATAGGTCTGGTCAGGATGCAGCTCATCCTGGACAAAACTGATGGTCCAGACATTTTTCCTGGCATAGGCATTGTAAACGGAAAAATTCCATTCACCCGACCACCTTTTTTCCGGTTTCTTCCTCCCTTTGATGGTGAGCGAGAGATCGAGCCGGTGATAATCGGGGAGCCTGTATTCATTCCTTCCGGTGTAAAGCGGAAGAATGTTCCCTAGGATCTCGTATCTGCCTGTGGGCATCGTAAAAGGAATACCGGTGGAATAGATCCAGTTTGAGGCGAACGCAAACCTGTCCGAGATATCGTAACTGAATACAACCGCCACATCATGCGGTTTATCGTAGGGAGCCGGATAGGGTTTACCATCATTGATCCCGGAAATATCCCGGATGGCCCTGGAATAGGTATAACTGACCCATCCCGCGAACCTGCGTGTTTCATATTTTACAAAGAACTCCGCACCGTAGGATGTGGCGTCTCCGATCCTGAGCTCACCCTCCAGCCTTGGATTCAGCAGGAGCTGGGCATGATCCCTGAAATCAATGGCATGGTTCATCTTCTTGTAATAGACCTCCAGGGAAGTCTCAATCCTGTTGTCCAGATAGTTCCTGAAGTAGCCGAGGGTCACCTGGTCCGAAAGCTGGGGCCTGATGTTGGGTGAGGCGGAAAACCAGACATCCAGCGGGGTACCGGCAGAGGAATTGCTTGCCATCTGCATGTATTGCCGCGTGCGTGAATAACTGGCTTTCACGGAACTCTTTTCATTGATGAGTATGTTGGCCGACAGGCGCGGTTCCAATCCGTGATGGAAATGATAAAACTCCCCGCGCGCATAGTACGTGGAGTCGATCACTTCATAATCATCATTATAGGTGAATACCTGCGCATCTCCGATGTTATGGAAGAAAGAATAACGCAATCCGTATCGAACTGCAAGCCGGTTTCCCAGTTTCGACTCCCCCGAAAAGTATACGCCATTTTCCAGTGAATAATTACCGGAGAGTGCCGATTTCGTCTCATTTCCATCCTGGTCCTTCGCAACGATCGAACCAGGTTTGATCACGTGGAAGAAACTGGATACTCCGTACCTGATGGTGTGTTCGGGCCTGAGGTACCAGGTGAAATCGCCCCTGAAACCGTAGTCATCCAAAAAAGAGATCCAGTTGAAATAGGGGATCTCACCCTGCGGGGTGCCCAGATCGTAGAAATAATGCGAATTGATCAGGGTAAAGTTGCTGAATAGTTTCTTGCTGAAGAGATGGTTCCACCGCAGGGAAAAGGTCCGGTTACCGAAATACATACCCGCAAAATCGTTGGCAAACACATCTTTCCCGAAGTAACCCGACAAAAAAAGCCTGTTCCGGTCGTTGATGGTATAATTGAGCTTCGCGTTCAAATCGAAAAAGTACAGGCTGTTGTCACGTACGGCCGTATCTTTTGCCAGCGGCAGAAAGATATCGGCATACGTACGCCTTCCTGAAAGCAGGAAGGAAGCTTTCTCCGAAAAGACAGGGCCTTCCAGCGTAAGCCGGCTTGAAATGGTCCCGATCCCCCCGGTTGCACTCAGTTTGTGGTTGTTGCCATCCTTCATCCGGATATCAAGCAGCGAAGCGAGCCGTCCGCCCGAACTGGCGGGGATGTCTCCTTTATACAGTTTCACATCTTTTATGGCATCGTTGTTGAACACGGAAAAAAAACCCAGCAAATGGGAAGCGTTATACACGGGGGCTTCATCCAGAAGGATCAGGTTCTGATCCCTTGCCCCTCCCCTCACGCTGAATCCCGATGACCCTTCACTGGTCACCTGAACCCCCGGAAGCAGCTGGATGGCTTTGATTACATCCACTTCTCCAAGCAGGGCCGGGATTTTTTTGATGGACTGAATGGGCAGCTGGGTGGAGCCGGTCTCCACACGCGTAATATTGGAATTGCTGCTTTCGGCTGTGACGGTTACCTCCTGCAGTTCAAGGTATGATTCTTCAAGCGCGACATGAAGCGCCAGGTCCGTTCCCAGGTTTACCGGCCGTGTCTCTGTCAGATACCCCACATAGGAAAATACCAGGCTGTAGAAGCCGGGATCCAGTGTGAGGGAATAGAAACCGTATGTGTTGGTGATGGTGCCGGTCCCGCTTTCCAGAATGACCACATTGGCACCGATCAGTGCCTCACCGGTGGCCGCATCCCTCACATAGCCGCTGACACTGACTTTTCCATGACCTGCCGCAGCCAGGAAAAAAAGTATGATGGAAAAAAACCAGGCTTGATGATTCCCGCGTACTGTCATCAAAAATAAAAGGATAACAACTGAAACCCAAAAAAGATGCACCCGTGGTCAGAGAATGAACAAGAATCTGATTCAGATCGTCTTCATCTTTCAGGATCCGGACAGCTTTACGACCTGGCTCATGGCATCGATAAATGCCTCCACCGAAGCGGTGATAATATCGGTGGAAGCTGAAAATCCATAATATACCACTCCCTTGTGCTCCACCTGCATATGCACTTTCCCGAGATCATCGCTACCCCGGGTGATGGCCTGGATAAGAAACTCTTCGATCCGTACTTTTTTGTTCAGGATGCTTTTCACCGCATTGATGGAAGCGTCCACAGGTCCGTTCCCTTCCGCTGTAGCCGAATGGGTGGTCCCGTCCCACTCGATATGCACAGTCGCCACCGGAGTGGTTCCTTTACCGCACAGGACCTGCAAATGATCCAGGTGCAGGTTGCGCTTGATGTCTCTGGCACTGGATCCGGCCAGTACCTTGAGGTCCTCATCCACAATTTCCTTCTTGGAATCTGCCAGCTCCAGGAACTTGTCATAGATACGATCCAGGGCCTCCCTGGTGAATGAATATCCCAGCTTTTCGAGGCGGTGTTTCAGCGCTGCCCTGCCGCTTCTCGCCGTGAGCAATATGGAAGATTCGTTGATCCCCACTGTACGGGGATTGATGATCTCATAATTTTCCCTTCTTTTCAAAACCCCGTCCTGGTGGATCCCGGAGGAGTGTGCGAAGGCATTGCGGCCGACAATGGCTTTGTTTGGCTGAACCGGCATACGCATCAGGGTGGATACCAGCCTGCTGGTCCGGTAGATCTTCTTTGCGTTGATGCGGGTCTGCAGGTCCAGGTGTTTCCTGCTCTTCAGTATCATGGCCACCTCTTCCAGGGATGTATTTCCGGCCCGTTCGCCGATCCCGTTGATGGTCACTTCCACCTGGCGGGCTCCGTTGATCACCCCGCTCATGGTGTTGGCCGTAGCCATCCCCAGGTCGTTGTGGCAGTGCGTGGAGATAATGGCGCGGTCGATGTTGCGGACATGCTCCTTCAAGTACCGGATCTTTTTCCCGTATTCATCCGGCAATGTATAACCGGTGGTATCCGGAATATTCACCACGGTGGCCCCGGCATCGATCACCGCCTCGATCACCCGGGCCAGGTATTTGTTATCTGACCGGCCTGCATCCTCTGCATAAAATTCCACATCCTCCACAAACGATTTGGCGTATTTGACCGCCTCCACGCCCCGTTCAACGATCGCTTCCGGATTACTGTTCAGTTTATGGTATATGTGGTAGTAAGAAGTGCCGATACCGGTGTGGATCCGCGGACGTTTGGCGAATTTAAGCGATTCCGCAGCCACTTCAATATCCTGTTTGACCGCCCTTGTCAGGGCACAGATGACGGGTTCCGTGATGACCTTGCTGATCTCAACCACCGAATTGAAATCCCCGGGACTCGAAATGGGGAAACCTGCCTCGATGATATCCACCCCCAGTTCCTCCAGGGCCCTGGCAACTTCGATTTTTTCAATGGTATTGAGCTGACAGCCGGGGACCTGTTCCCCGTCCCGCAGGGTGGTGTCAAAGATAAAAACCTGTTCTTTTGCCATGATGCTTCATTTTGTGGATAAAACCCAACCACAAAAGAAGCAAATAAAATACAAATATGCTATACAGCATATCAATTAAATGATTTCCTGAGCTGATCCACCCAGGCCGCCACCCGCTCCTTGTTCATGGAGCCCTGGTTTTCATAATCGATGGCGAGCCCGAGGAATTCGTCACCCCGCCGGGCCCTGGACCGTTCGAAGGTATACCCTTCCACCGGGGTGAACCCGACCAGCTCCGCGCCTTGTGCTTCCAGGACCTCCGCCATGATACCCAACCCGTCCAGGAAATTCTCGGGATAGCCCACCTGGTCGCCCAACCCGAAAAGTGCAATTTTTTTCCCTTTCAGGTCCATTTCCTCCAGGGCAGGCACGAACTCATCCCAGTGGTTGGGCAATTCTCCGTCAAACCAGGTGGAGACTCCCATGATGATCTGGTCGTAGGCAAGGAACTTTTCTTCGGTAATATCTTCGGCATTGACCATCTCCACCTGGTCGTCATTGAAGGCTTCTTTGATCCGTTCTGCGATTTTGGCTGTCTTTTTTGTGTTGAAGCTGTAGATGATGGCTGTTTTTTTCATCGGGTGACTTGCATTTGGATTAGTATTTAAGCAATTCGGAGACAGCGGATTCGATCCGCTTGATATCCGGAAGAATGGCCTTTTCAAGGATCCGGCTGAATCCCACCGGGGTAAATGCAGAACCGACACGCTTCACAGGTCCGTCCAGGTATTCGAAAGCTTCCTCCATGATCCATGCTGCCACCTCACCGCCGAATCCCCCGAAAACTTTGTCCTCATGGACCACGAGGACCTTCCCCGTTTTTTTCACCGTCCGCAGGATGGCTTCCGTATCCAGGGGGCTGAGTGACCGGAGGTCGAGCACTTCCAACTCCGCTTTTCCTTCCTCCCTGAACTGATCGGCCAGTTCCACACACATGGGGGTTGTGTTCCCGTAAGTAATGATGCTCAGATCAGTGCCTTCCCGCCTGATCCTCGCTTTACCGAACGGGACCTCAAAATCATCCGGGATGGGTGTGGCAGTCTTGGGAGCATTGTACAGTGCCTTGGGTTCCAGGAAGAGGGTGGTTCCGCGCGATCTGATGCTCGTTCTGAGCAATCCTGCTGCATCATCGGCATAACTGGGATAAACAACCCGAATCCCGGGAAAGGTGGTCAGCGCGCCTTCAATGGTTTGCGAATGGTAGAGTCCGCCTCCTATGTATCCTCCCGATGCCAGGCGAATGGTGATGTTGGGTGAAAACTGTCCCTTGGTACGCCAATAATCGTGTGAAGTTTCCACCAGCTGCTCCATGGCAGGCCAGAAATAATCTGCAAATTCGGCCCCTTCCACCACGATCCGGAGCTTGTCGTTAAAACGGCTCATCCCGTTGGCCGTTCCCACGATATAATCCTCAGCGATGGGTGCATTGAAGACCCGTTCCTTCCCGAATTCCTGCTGCATGCCCTTGGTTACATTGAAAATCCCGCCCTTTTCCTTGTAGGCAATATCCTGCCCCCAGATATAGGTATCCGGATTGTGCCTGAATTCCGCCTTCAGGGTCTCATTCAGTGCTTCGATCAGTTTTTTGGGTTCTCCTTCATGCTGGTGCAGTCCTTCCGGATACTTTTCACTGATGTAGGGTTCGGGGACCACAAAATCATGAATGGAGTCCGGGTCCGGATCAGGTGCGCTCATGGCAGCCTTGTGAGCAGCCTTCACCTCCTCCTTGGCCTCATTCTCCAATGCCTCGATCTCCTCTTCCGTGAAACGCTCATACCGCAGCAACAATCTCCTGAACTTGGCCAGGGGGTCGTATTCCTGTACATAATTCAATTCGTAGTCATCCCTGTACAATTCATGCCTGTCCGAGTTTGAATGAGAATGGATCCTGATGCAGTTGGCCTGCACGATCACCGGGGTCTCGTGATCGATCACATACTGCTTCGCTTCGGCCATGGTGTTCATGCTGTCAAAAACATCCTTTCCGTTGCAGTGGTAGATCTTCAGGTACTTGAATCCGCTGAAATTATCGGCCACTTTTCTGTTTGCAGTCTGGTCGGCTTTGGGTACCGAGATACCGTATCCATTGTCCTGAAAGACAAATATAACCGGAAGCCTTTCGTTGCTTGCGCCATTAATGGCCTCGTAGACATAACCTTCCGAAACGGATGATTCTCCCTGTGAACTGATCACCACACCGGGGAATTTGTATTTCTTCAGTGCCCTGGCCAGACCGGCGGCATGCTGGGTGTGGTTTCCCGTGCAAGAAGAGGTGTTGTGAATGTTCCATTCCGGTTTTGCGAAATGGTTGGACATATGGCGTCCGCCGCCTGCCACATCCGTATCCTTGGAAATACCGTTCAGGATCAGCTCTTCTGCCGTGATCCCCGCTGAATGGGCGGTCAGCATATCCCTGTAATATGGAAAAAGATGATCGTTCTCCCGGTCAAATACCTGTCCGATTGCCAGCTGAATACCGTCATGTCCGGCATAGGGTGCATGGTAGGACCAGCCGATGGCCTGTTTCAGATAATTGGGCGCACGGTCGTCAATGGCCCTTCCCACCAGCATGAGCTTGAGCCATCTGGCCAGGGTTTCCTTATCGGTATGTTTGATGCTGTATTGCTTCTTTTCTGCCATACTTTTACTGTTTAAAATTGCCTGTTTCCGGATCGAATGATTCAATAATATCTCCCAGCCGTTTCAGGAATGCACCCCCGAGGGCCCCATCGATGATCCTGTGGTCGTAGGTAAGCGATAACCACATCAATTGCCTGACAGCGATCACGTCCCCGTATGCAGTTTCCAGCACGGCAGGTTTTTTCTTGATTGATCCGATCGCCAGAATGGCCACCTCGGGCTGATTGATGATGGGGGTCCCGATGTCATTCCGGAAGGTGCCGAAATTGGTTACAGTGAAAGTGCCCCCGCTGATGTCGTCGGGATTCAGCTTATTGTTCCTGGCAGCCTGTGCCAGCTCATTCATTTTTTTGGTTAGTCCGGTCAGATTCAGGGTATCGGCGTCCTTGATGTTGGGTACGATCAGGTTATTATCCTGAAGTGCCACGGCAATGCCCAGGTTGATCCGCTTTTTGAGAATGATCTTCTCCCCGTCCACCGAAGCATTAATCTGCGGGTATTCTTTCAGCGCGCGTATGGTGGCATCCAGGAAAACAGGCAGGTAGGTAAGCTTCACACCTTCTTTCTTGTGATACTCCTCTTTGACCCTGTTCCTCCAGTTCACCACATTGGTCACATCCACCTCGATCATGTTGGTTACGTGCGCCGAGGTCTGTTTGGATCTGACCATATGCGCGGCGATCAGTTTCCGGAGCCTGCTCATTTCGATCACTTCGTCTTCCGCTCCCGCAGAGGCGGCAACCGCAGCCTTCTTTTCGGGTGCCGGTGTATCTTTTGGGGCTGATTTCGCAGCCTGATCATCCTCTTTGGCCGGCCGGTCTCCGGAGGACTTTTCACCTTTTTGCCTTTCTTCCAGGTACTGAAGCACATCTTTTTTCTGCACCCTGCCGTGGATGCCGCTTCCTTGTATCCCGTCCAGTTCTGCCCGGGAAATATTCTCTTCACCGGCGATTTTTCTTACCAGGGGTGAATAGAACCTGTCGGTTCCCCGTCCGGAATCAAGATCTTGCGGGGATGTCCCGGGTTTTTCTTCCGGCTTCTTCTCCGGCTGATCTTCTATTTTATCTTCTGTTTTATCTGCTGCTTTATCTTCCGCCTTTTCTTCTGCCTTTTCTTCTGCCTTTTCTTCTGCCTTTTCTTCTGCCTTTTCTTCTGTTTTTTCGTCTGGTTTTTCTTTTGCCGGGGTTTCTTCCTTTTCTCCTCCCGTATCGATTAGTGCAATCACAGTTCCGACAGCCACAACCTCATCCTGTTTGAATAATATTTTTTTCACTGTCCCGGCAACCGGGGACGGAATCTCAGAATCAACCTTGTCGGTAGCGATCTCCAGCAAAACATCATCCTCTTCGACCTGGTCACCTTCTTTCACAAACCAGTTCGTAATGGTTGCTTCTTCAATGCTCTCCCCCATTTTTGGCATAATAATTTCAAAATTCGCCATGGTGTAATGATTTGATTGTGGTGTGGTTCATTGTTTTGTCGTTGGTATAACAAAGATGCCGGTGAATTTGTTTTTCTATTCCTCTTCCTCGAAATGCACATCGAGTATGACAGGTTCACCGATTGCATGCCGGTCGATCACCGGTCTCTTTTTAATTACAGGATAGCTGATCCTGGTATCCGGATAGCTCAGATGAATGAGCATGGCTGCTACAGAAAAGATCTTGGGCCCCTGTGGAAAGAGGCTGATGGCGTATTCATTGCGCAGGGGAAGGATCACATCGACCAGATTCTGATAGATTACCTGTCCGTTCCGGATCGGGTAGGCGATCAGGTTCCGGATCGGCACCTCATTGATCAGGGAATGGTTGTTGACGAATACTTTCTCAACAAATTGCTTATCCACCGGAGGATCTGCATAGAAGAGGTACAGAAGATCGGGCCTGACAAGCCTGTAAATGGATTCACACAATGATTCTTCATGTCCCAGTCCCAACAGCAGCGCTTTCTTTTTCTTTGTCCCGGCAGCAATCTCACTTTTCGCAAAATCCACGAGCCGTTTCACTTTCTGGGGAGGACCCGGCTCCACGTACTGCGCAAGGGTATAAACGAACCTGATGCTGGCAGTGGCATAATACTCCTGGTTCTCACTGAACCATCTGAACAATTCAAAATACCAGAGCTGGGGCATGCTGGTGCAATCAACCAGGATGTTGACATTCCCTTCACCCGAAGGAGAAAGCATGGATCCGAAATCGGGAATCCCCGAAACGATCGGTCTGATTTCAAAACCCGCTGACTCGAAGAAAATCCTGTTCTCCTGAAATGAATGCTCCTTCAGGTTTTCGGTGGCGGAAAGGGCTATTTTTCTGCAGGTAAGGCCACCCATCAGCCTGGCAATGTGGGTGGCGCGTGATTCAAATCCCAGTGTGGTAATGAAAAGATCCGGCTGAAAATCGTTCAGCCGGTCCGGTTCAACGTGATGTATACTCGAAAGCTCCATACAAGCGATCAATGGATCCATCAAATATATAAGGAAAATTGAAACGAACTTTTTGAATGAGATTAAAGTTTCGGATTTGTGGCGGGTATTTCATGGATCGGGTTCGGACTTTCAAGGTCCATGGTAAAAAGATCAATTTCAGGCCATTCTTTCACACGGTTGACTGCGCTGAACATCATCCCCGAAACATACCTGTGGATGTCAGAATGTTTATAGGTACTCGTATTGATCATTACCAGCCAGTTGAGCCCGTTTCTCTGTCTGACCACCAATGCCGAGGAACCGGTCAGGTACCCGGTACGCCACCATGTGCCATGGCTGTCTGTTCCACGCCAGCCGAAGAGTCCCCTTCCCGCGACGTCGGGATCGGACATCATGGAGATGGACTCCTCCGAAAGGATGTCCGGCTGACCGGCAAATCCATCGATGGCGGTGAGAAATTTGATCAGTTCCGGTGCGGATGCCACCCATCCTCCTGCCGGCCCCAGCAGTTCAATGTTATTCCCTCCGTAATAGATGGGCACAATTTCACCGGACCCGTCAATGGAATGTGCGGCCATAATTCCCGCACTGCTGTGGTATCGCACCTCGTTGGGATATTTCTGATGATAATAGCTTTTACCCACGTGCATGTCATGGATGTCAAGCGGCTTCATCAGGTTCATGACCACATAATCCTGATATGGCATCCCGCTTTTCCGCGCAATGATCTCACCCAGGATGGCATAACCCAGGTTGGAGTAGCTGTATCTTATTCCGGGTGTGTAATTCAGTCTCCTGGAAAGAGTATACCGGAGAATATCCTCAAATTGAGCGGGAGGATCGATATCCATTTTCCTGGCTATGTAAAGCGAATTGAACACCGGATCCCCGGAATACCTGGACCACCCGGCGGTGTGATTGAGCAAGTGCCTGACGGTAATATTTTCAATTCTCCTGTCCTTATATTCCCTGAAAATTGAATCACTGAGTATCCCGTCGGTGCCAAAAACCATTTCATCCAGGTCCAGTTTCCCCTCCTCATAAAGCTTCATGACCGCCACTGCCGTGATCAGTTTGGAGACTGATGCAATCCGGAACAGGTGCCCGGGCATCACATCTTCACCCGTTTCATTGTTCGCGGTCCCGAAACCCTTCGCATAGACCAGCCGTTCATCCTTCGTTATGGCCACGCTGGCTCCCTCGATCTTCCAATGCCTGATGAAGTCACTGACCATTTGATCAATGACGGCTGTCTCATCACGGTCAGAAAACCGGTTATCGAGAAGCAGTGAAAATGGAATTTCTTCATCCTGCAGCAGGGATGGGTATCCTTTGTCGGAAAATGTGATCGCGATCTCACCGAAAAAGAATACACCCGTGAGCAACAATAAAACAACTACTTTCTTCACAACACAAAATAATACTTTCAAACCCGACTTTTTTTCACCGACAAATCTAACCTTAATTTGATTAGAATTGAAATAGTTCAGCCAGGGGATATCAACGCTTCAATGTTGATAGCAATATATAGCTGATATACAATCACATAATATCTCCTGATCACTGGTGCGAATGCCTTATTCATTCATCGATGTAATCCCTCTTCGCACAGGAAACCCACCTTTGATGCGAAGAATTGAGACCATTAATTACCTCTTAGGGGATGTTAATCAAAACAGCCGGGAAGATAACCCGGTGACGGAGGGTCCATAAAACACGAATGGGAGCCAGATCTGCATCTGGTTCCCATTCCACTCGTTAGCAACCGTAGTCACTAAGTCGCGTCAAGCTACGGTTATTATGACCGGAATACGCGACCGAAGTCTTGTATCCCCTTCCGCCATCCGACGAATCGAATGACTTGCATCGTTCCCATCCGGAGATGGTTGCAGATGCTCAACTGTTCACAACTTCCACTGTGTTTTCAGGTATACTACAGCTTCCGTCTGAATCTCCCGATGTGCTTTTTACGGCACACCCGGTATTCCAGTCAACAGTCCAATCCGAAGATTGGGAGAACAGCATCAATACCTGGTTAGCTGTTCACTTGACCCATGTTCACACATCCGGGTTCCCCCGGGTGCGAATGATCGAAATCATTTAAAGAACTGAGTGGCCTTTTATCGCTCACTTGATAGATTCAAAAGTAGAGGGTTTATCCTTTCACTCCAAATGATTGGGAGCTAAGAATTGAACATAAGATAAACATGAATTATCAACAAAATGTTAATAAGTATAAATCATTGGATTGCATCATTTTACCATCTCATTTCCCTGATGAAGGAGGCTTCATTCACAGTCTGTTCATAGGGATATTCACAGGCTCAGAATAATTTACCGGGGGATGGAGGTTCATATGGCCTGATAACTGCCGGATCATCGGGGCGGGTTTCGGCGTGCAGGAGCCTGTTCGAGACCGTGTGGGCATGCAGCTGACCCTCCGGGAAGGGAATGAGAAGTTGCGCGGATCGATGCAACGAAAGATCGCTGTTGATCCAGTCCGCCTCATTGTCGCGATGCAGAATCACCGGCATTCTCTGTTTCGTATTATGGATTTTCTCCAGGAGCGGATTGGCTCTGGTGGTAATGATCGTGAACGTTTGCATCAGGTTCCCTTCCACAGGATCGCGCCACCGGTCATACAATCCCGCAAAAGCAAACGGATCATCATTCCTGAGCCGGACATACCAGGGGATTTTCCCCTGAACCCGCTGTTGCCATTCGAAGAATCCATGAGCAATGACCCAGCACCTTCCCCGCTGAAACGGCTGCCTGAAGGATGGTTTTTCATGCAAAGATTCTGCCCGGGCGTTGTATGTACCCTTTCTGATCCTGTTTGCTGTTTCAAGGTCTCCCGCCCAAGCAGGGATCAGTCCCCATTCCATCAACTGCACCTTCCCGGGATCTTCCTGGGTGATCACCGGGATCAGCGGGTGATCGAATGCGCGGTAAAAATAGTTGAAATCGAAATCATACAGCGCAGAAGTATCCGCAGCGAATCTTTTTTCAATCGCCTTCCTTGTCAGGTGTACTTCTATGGTAAAACACATATCATAAAAATAAACAATTATGATTTATGGTTTGTTATGGTTGCATAGCTCACTCACATGAATGAGAAGTCCGATATGGTCCCGTTTTTCCCCCTGAGTGTTTTCCTCCTTCCCGGAGAGGACATACCGCTGCGTATATTTGAACCTCGTTACAAACAGCTTGTTGAGGATATGCGGCACAGCGGGATCACGTTCGTCATCCCTTTCGTGATGGACGACAGGTTCCAGGAATACGGATGTGAAGTGAGACTGAAGGAAGTCCTGGCTGAAAATCCCGGAGGCAGGATGGTGATCACGGTGGAATCGGTCCATTTGGTGAAAATCCTCAGCTATAAGAAATATTTCCCGGGTAAGCTTTATGCAGGCGGGGGCATTGCGCGTCTGCCCGCCTCTGCTTGCATACAGAACGCGGCCTTGCTGGAGATGATAAGAAATTATACCGAACAATTTGATCCGGAATTTCTGAGATTCTGCAAAGAATCTGTTATTTCCTACCAGGATGTGGTCAAAGCCCTGAACCTTCCTTCCGAGGAGAAATACAGGTTCATATCCATGCCTGATACAACGGAGCAGGATAATTTCCTTGCCGGTCAGCTTCGTTATCTGAAAATGATCAGGCACCAGGAAACCATGCTGGGAGACGACTTCGGACTGAATTAGTCGCTCTTTTCATTCCCCGCTTCCTTTCATGCCCATTTTCAACCTGTCCAGGTCCTGTTTCAGGCTGGCTACCGTCCTCACAAGCTGGTTTTCCGGGATCACGGGTTCCGGGATCTCATGACTGATAAAATGCACAAACTTCCAGATTTCCCGGATCTCTCCCACCTGGATCTCATAGGGTTCATATAAAGGATTCAGCGAATAAAGGATCAACCTGCCCTCACTTTCGATCAGGTTTTCAATGATCTTGAATACGATTCCTTCATCCATGGTCAGGATGATGCATGCTTCACCGGTCTTCAGTTCCGTCCAGTCAAGCACATACTCCACTGTGACCCATGCGTTCTCGGGAATGGGGAGCATGGAGTCGCCCTTCAGCTGAAATGTCCGGTATTTTTTCTCCCTAGAAAGGAAAGGTAACTGAAATACCTGCAATTCACTGATATACTCGGGATCGGAAAATCCATTTGCATATCCGGCCTGTGCTTTCACAGGGACCAGCTCAATATTCTCCTCGTTGGCGGTATTGACCGTAGAAGCCAGTATGCGGACATTCCCGCCACGCAGAAAAACATCTTCCCCGTGCTCCAGTTGCCTCAGCTGTGTTTCGCTCAACTTTGACAGGTCCACCTTCAGCATAGTATCCACGGCGATCCGGTAATAATCGGAAAAAAGCATCAGTACATCCAGCGCAGGCTGCGCAACCCTGTTCTCATACCCGCTCAGTGTGGAACGCTTCATCCGGAGCTGTTCCGCCACCTCGTCCTGCGTCCGGCCTTTTCTCCTGCGCAGGAATTTGATGTTCGAATGAAAATGCATGGTAAAAAAGTTAGAAGTTAGAAGTTAGAAGTTAGGTGTTAGGTGTTAGGAAAAATTTGATTATATTGTAATCATAAGAATGATTAATAATTGATCAAAGGTATGAAAAAGTTAGAAAAGTTAATGGAGTTAGTGGAGTTAATTTCCTAACTCTACTAACTCTACTAACTCCACTAACTCCACTAACGTTCGCAAAGCGAACATATTAACGCCTGCGAAGCAGGCATATGAACAATGCGAACAAAGTGAGCATTAAACAAAGTGAGCATAACAAAACATATCGTGCACATGGACCTGGATACATTCTTTGTATCCGTGGAACGCCTGATGAACAGCGGGCTGAACGGAAAGCCCGTGATCATAGGCGGCCTGTCGGACCGGGGAGTGGTTTCCAGCTGCAGTTATGAGGCGAGGCGGTTCGGCGTGCATTCTGCCATGCCCATGAAGATGGCGCGCGCACTCTGCAGCGAAGCGGTCGTGATCCGGGGAGATATGGATGCGTATACCCGTTTTTCGCGGATGGTCACGGAGATCATTGCAGAGCGTGCCCCCGTGTATGAGAAGGCCTCCATTGACGAGCACTACCTGGATATTACGGGGATGGACCGTTTTTTCGGCTGCATGCAATGGACCCGTGAACTGCGGCAGCGCATTATGAAAGAGACCGGACTGCCCATTTCCTGCGGGCTTTCCGTAAACAAGACGGTTTCCAAGATTGCCACAGGGGAGGTGAAACCCAACGGGGAGATCGAGATCCCCGGACTACAGGTGAAAGATTTTCTCTCTCCCCTCTCCATCCGGAAAATGCCCATGATCGGGAACCAGACCTTTCACCTGTTGCGTTCCATGGGAATTTCCACCATCGGGATCCTGGGGCAGATCCCCCCGGAGATGATGGAGAGCCTGCTGGGAAAAAACGGCATTGTCATCTGGAAAAAAGCCAATGGCATCGATCCCACCCCGGTGATGCAATATTCCGAAAGAAAATCCATCGGAAGCGAACGGACTTTTCAGCAGGATACCATGCACGTGGAGGGGCTCCGCGACCTGATCACCTCCATGGTGGAAAAGCTGGCTTTCCAGTTGCGCAGGGAAGAAAAGCTTACCTCCTGCATCACGGTGAAGATCCGCTATTCCAATTTTGATACGCACACCCTGCAGAAACGGGTGCCCTACACCTCGTTTGACCATGTATTGATCCCCATCGCAAGGGAACTGTTCGATCGCCTTTATCAGCGGCGGATGCTGATCCGGCTTGTGGGGGTAAGGTTTTCCGGTCTGATCCGCGGGGTACAGCAGTTGAACATGTTCGAAGACACTTCGGAAATGGTCCGCCTGTACCAGGCCGTGGACAAACTGCGCAGGCGGTACGGACCGGACGCTGTCAAAAGGGCCAGCGGCATCCAGCTTCGTGATCTTGAGGAGCACGAGGAGGCAACCGGACAACAACAGGCCGTCCCTTCACCGGAACAGCGGCAGCAGATCGACAACCTGAAAAACCGGAGGTGGAGGTATTGGTACAGATAGAAGTTAGGGGTTAGAAGTTAGGAGCCTAACCAACCCTAACCTAACCTAACCTAACCTAACTCCTAACCCCTAACCTCTAACCTCTAACGCTCGCACAGCGAGCATATTAACACTCGCACAGCGAGCATACTAACGTTCGCGAAGCGAACATAAATGCGAACAAAGTGAGCATTTACTTAAATTCCCATTCATATTACAGCCTGCGGTACGGGACCATGGCCGTGGAGACGCTGGTGGAAAAGGCGGCCGGGGTGGGCATTGAGGCGCTGGCGCTGACCGATATCAATACCACCATGGGCATGGTGAATTTTGTCAGAAGCTGCCAGGCGCACGGGATCCATCCCATGGCCGGGGCCGAGTTCCGCAGCGGGGACCGCCACCTTTATACGGGGATTGCCCGGAACCCGGATGGATTCAGGGAGCTGAATGATGTTCTCTCCTTCCATAATGAAAAAGGATTTCCGCTCCCCGACAGGGCTCCCCAGCTGGACAATGTGTGGTTCATTTATGACTTTACGGAAAATCCATGGAAAGGAGACCGGGGCAGGCAGGGGCCAAAATTGAGGGAACAGGAACTGATCGGGGTGCGGCCCGGGGAGGTGAACAGGATCCTCACCTCTCCGTGGAGCAAGGACCAGTCACGCCTGGTGGTGCGCCATCCGGTAACTTTTCTCCGCAAGGAGGATCATGCACTCCACAGGCACCTCAGGGCCATTGATCACAACATCCTGCTGAGCCAGCTGAAACCGGAGCAGGCGGCATGCGACAGCGAGGTGCTGCTGCCCCCGGACCTGCTGCGCTGCGCCTATGAGGATTATCCCCGGATCCTCATGAACAGCCGGCGGATCGTGGAAGATTGCTGGATGGACTTTGACTTTACTTCGGTCAAGAATAAAAAGACCTTTACCGGGAAACGCGCGGACGACCGGGTCCTGCTCGAAAAGCTGGCCATGGACGGGATGGAGTACCGGTACGGAACGGGCAACCGGGAAGCCGAAAAACGGATCAGGCATGAGCTGGAGATCATTGACCGGCTGGGTTTTTCCTCCTATTTCCTGATCACCTGGGATGTGATCAGGTATTCCATGTCCAGGGGTTTTTACCATGTGGGAAGGGGCAGCGGCGCCAATTCCATTGTAGCCTACTGTCTCCGGATCACCGATGTGGACCCCATCGACCTGGACCTCTACTTCGAACGTTTTATCAACCCAAAACGGAGCAGTCCCCCCGACTTCGACATCGATTTTTCCTGGAAGGAGCGAGACCAGGTGCTGGATTATATCTTCAAAAGGTACGGTCACAAACACACGGCGCTGATCGGGACCATTTCCACCTTCCGCGACCGTTCCATTTTCCGTGAGCTGGGCAAGGTGTACGGACTGCCCAAGGAAGAGATCGACCTGCTGGTCAGAGAACCCGGGAACAAGTTCAATGACAGTCGTATTATCAGCCGCATCTATGAGGCGGGCAGCCGGCTGATGGATTTTCCCAACCAGCGGGGCATCCATGCAGGGGGTGTGCTGATCTCCGAAGAGCCGCTAACCGCTTACACGGTGCTGGATTTGCCCCCCAAGGGTTTCCTGACCACCCACTGGGATATGTACACGGCCGAGACACTGCGTTTTGAAAAACTGGATATCCTGAGCCAGCGGGGCATCGGGCATATCAAAGAGAGCACCGAGATAATCCTGCGCAACAGGGGCATCAAGGTGGATGTACACCGGGTGGATGTATTTAAGAAGGATCCGGCGGTGCTGGAGCAGTTGCGAACGGGCGAGACCAACGGCTGTTTTTATGTCGAGAGTCCAGCTATGCGGGGATTGCTGAAAAAACTGCGGTGTGACAGCTACCGGGGACTGGTGGCGGCCAGTTCCATCATCCGTCCCGGCGTGGCCCAGTCGGGCATAATGCGGGAGTACATCCACCGGTTCCACCATCCCCATGATTTCGAGTACCTCCACCCCATCATGGAACAGCAGCTGAAAGAAACCTTCGGTGTGATGGTCTACCAGGAGGATGTGATCAAGATCTGTCACCATTTTGCCGGTCTCGACATGGCCGATGCGGATGTGCTGCGGCGCGCCATGAGCGGGAAATTCCGTTCCGGAAAAGAGTTTGAAAGGATCGCGCGGAAGTTTTTCGAGAATTGCCGCGAGCGCGGGTATCCCGATGAACTGGCCGGGGAGGTATGGAGACAGATCAGCTCTTTTGCGGGTTACTCCTTCTCCAAAGCGCATTCCGCTTCCTTTGCCGTGGAAAGCTTCCAGTCACTCTACCTGAAAACCCATTTCCCCCTGGAATTCATGACAGCGGTGATCAATAATTTCGGAGGATACTACCACACCCGGGTGTATTTTAACGAAGCCAGGCGCAAGGGTGCACAGATCCACCTGCCCTGCGTGAACCGGAGCGCATACATGACATCCCTGTATGTTACCGACCTGTTTATCGGGTTTGTCCACCTGCAGCACCTGGAAACGCAATCTGCCGAGCTGCTGGTTGCCGAAAGGGACCGCGGCGGGGAATACCGGTGCCTGGAAGATTTCATCCGGCGCGTTCCCATGGGCCTCGAGCAGCTAATCATCCTGATCAGGATCAACGCCCTGAGGTTTACCGGAAAGAGCAAAAAGGAACTTCTCTGGGACGCGCACCTGATCCTGGGCAACAGGCAGAAGAAAGCGCCCATGCAGGAGCTTTTCCCGGTAAAAAAGCGCGATTTTGCCTTTCCCGAGCTGGAACAGACCGTCCTGGAAAATGCCTATGATGAAATGGAACTCCTGGGCTTTCCCGTCACCGTGCCTTCTTTCGAGCTGCTGCAGACTTCATACAGGGGACAGATCATGGCCCGGGAGATGCTGCTGCATGTGGGCAAAAAGATGCGGATGGTGGGCCAGCGGGTCACCGTCAAGCATGTCCGTACCAGGCATGGCCAGTGGATGAACTTCGGTACCTTTCTGGATGCGGAAGGGGAATTTTTTGACGTGGTGAATTTTCCCGATTCACTGAAACGCTATCCTTACAAGGGGGAAGGTATTTATCTGATTTACGGGGAAATTACCGAGGAGTTCGGATTCCCCGGCCTGACCGTGGAAAAGATGGCCAAACTCCCCTTCAAACCCGATCCGCGGTATTGATCAGTGATCCAGCCTTCTGATACTCATCACTCCCCTGACCTTCTTCAACTTGCGCACCAGTGCTTCCAGGTGCCCGGTGTCCTTGACAAACAGGGTGATGGTGCCTTCGAACAGTCCGTCTCTGGAGTCGATGGAAATGGAGCGCATATTCACCTGCAGGTCTTTCGAGATCACATCCGAGATATTGCTTACGATGCCCAGGTCATCCACCCCGGTGATCCGTATGGTGACGGGGAAGTGGCTGCCTTTCTCCGTTTTGCTCCATCTGGCTTTCACTACCCTGTACCCGTACCGGGTAAGTAATTGCCGGGCATTGGGACAATTTGTCCGGTGAATGGTGATCCCGGAGTTGATGGTCACAAATCCGAAGATGGCATCTCCGTGAATGGGATTGCAGCATTTTGCAAGCCTGTATTCCACATTGGCCAGTTGCTCGTCGATGACCAGGACTTCGCCTGTTTCGGGGACGGACGGAGCGACGACCTTCTCCACTGTGTCCGGTTCAATTTTCCCCGGTTTGTGGTCCCCCGGCCTGTGGACCGCGGTCAGCAGTTCCTTGATCTGAAGCAGGTCGATCTTTTCCGTGGCCACGTCAAAATAGAGATCGATGGCATCCCTGTATTTGAATTGCCGGATCACTTTTCTCACGCTGCTGTCGTCAAAGTCTATCTTCCAGTTCTTGAACCTTCTTTTCAGGATCTCCTTGCCCTGTTCGGCCTCTTTCAGCTTTGCCTCTTTCAGGGCAAGCTTGATCTTGCTTTTTGCCTTGGAGGTAACCACCACAGTCAGCCAGTCCATTTTGGGCTTCTGGTTCTTTGAACGCAGGATCTCCACCTTATCCCCGTTTTTGAGGTGGTAGCGTATGGGCACATTTTTCCCGTTCACCTTTGCACCCACGCATGCATTTCCCACATCGGTATGAATGTCATAGGCGAAATCCAGGACAGTGGCGTTTTCAGGAAATTTCTTCAGGTCACCGCCGGGAGTGAATACGAAAATCTCCCTGCTGAACTGGCTCAACTTCAGATCCTCGATCAGGTTGACCGCATCCACATCCGACTTCTCCAGGGTATCCCGCACCTTCTCGATCCACTGGTCGATCCCGGCCTGTCCTTTGATACCCTTGTATTTCCAGTGTGCCGCAAGTCCCTTTTCTGCGATTTCGTTCATTCTCCGGGTACGGAT
>DSEO01000203.1 GCA_011056635.1 Bacteroides sp. | reverse complement strand
GTGTTGGTTTGCAATCTGGAGGGACCGGTGGAGATAGAAAAGCGATGAATCCTGGTTATTCATTTCCCTGTGGACCGAACCCAGATTGTTAAAGACCGACCCGATGGTGTACTGATCTCCGATGGCGCGTGCCAGGGACAACCCGTCCCTGAGGTACCTCAGGGCCATGCTGTACTCTTTCAGTTCCACATAGGTTAGCGCCATGTTGTTATACACCGCTGAAAGGGTATAGCACTCCTCTTCAGAACCGGTTGAATCCTTATCGACCTTTCCCAGCACTTCCCGGAAGTATAAAAGCGCAGAATCATACTGCTGCCTGTCATACAGGATCAGTCCGATGTTATTCAGTGCATTGCTTTCCTCCCGGGGCAGTTTGTTCTCCCGGTAAATCTTCAGTGCGTTCTGGTAATGTTTTTCGGCTTCATCCAGTTTTCCCATTTCATGGGATACCGCACCCAGGTTATTTTCCATTCTGGCGACTCCTGCCTGGTCGCCTGCCCTTTCATAAGCATGGAGACTCTGCAGATAGAAGTAATAAGCTTCACTGAAATCGGCCATTTCATAGTAGATGTTCCCGATGCTGAGAGCGCAGCTTCCGATCTCCTGGTGGTTTTCCAGTTTGATGAATTCATCGAATGCTTTCCGGTAATAAAAGAGGCTTCTTTCAAAAGCCATTTTGTTTTCATAGATCTTACCCTTGCTTTTGAACAGGAACGGCAGAAGCTGGGCAGGATCACTTCTGGTGAAGATCAATTCGGCCTGGTTGGCGTAATACAGTGCACTGTCAGGAGTTTCATCCTGCAACGCCACAGAAAGCTCGTAGTATACTTTTCCCAGTTCGTTCCCGCTCAGGTCCCTGCTGCTGTTCAGCAGTCTGTCCGTTTTTGTCAACTGTGCCTGCAGCGGATTGAAGAGAAAAAAAATAAGACACATATGAATGTAGGTACGCTTCATGAGAGACGATATGGATGCTTGGTGAATGAAACCGGAGCAAATATACTCAATTTGGGATCACCATAAAGCAATATGACTACCTTTGAAGCAAATCATATCCCATGAAATCCAACAGGAAATTCAGCAAAGGAGAGGAACTTGCCAATGCCATCTCTCATTTTGCCGGAGCATTGCTGGCTGTGGCGGGACTGGTACTGATGGTCTACTATTCATCGACCAGGGGAAATCCCGTCCATGTGGTAACAACATCCATTTTCGGTATTTCCATGATCGCGCTGTACCTCTCCTCAACCCTGACCCATTTCCTGCCCGTGGGAAAGACCAAGGATTTCTTCTTCAATTTTGATATGATTGCCATTTATCTTTTAATTGCCGGTACATACACGCCATTCGCACTGGTGACGCTGAGCGGAACGCTGGGCTGGGTGATATTCGGACTGGAATGGGGACTGGCGCTGACCGGCATCACCATGATCCTTACCCGGCCCGGGAATTATGACCGGGGTGTGAATGCCTTCTATATCATCTCCTATGCGGTCATGGGATGGCTGATCATCATCGCGGTCGTGCCGATCCTGGAGCGAATGCCTACGATGGGGTTGGTGTGGATCCTGATAGGAGGATTCTGTTATTCTTTGGGGATCTTGTTTTTCAGGCTGTTTAAATTCCGGTATCATCACCTGATCTGGCATCTGCTTGTGGTCGCCGGCAGCCTGGCTCATTTTTTTGCCATCTTCTTCTACGTAATTCCCAGATAAATGCATGCTATTATGGCTACATGGCGAAAAAAAATCAATCAATAGCACCACTTTATGGATTTGGTATTAAAAAATATTACTTTTGTACCGTTATCAATTTTCAATTATTACAATGAAAGAAGGAAAAGTAAAATTTTTTAATGAATCCAAAGGATATGGGTTCATTAAAGACGTCGAATCAGACGAAGAGTATTTTGTACATGTATCTGGCCTGATTGATAAGATCAAGGAAGATGACGATGTCACATTCGAACTAACTGAAGGACGAAAAGGATTAAATGCAGTGAATGTCAAACTGATATAGTTGACCAGGTCATCACGTATTAATCTTGGACCCTCCGCCGTGCCGGAGGGTTTTTTTTGTATTCATGGATTTTCAGTATATATTTAAGAAACCTTGCTCCGGGCACCGGAAGGGCAACCCGGATTGCGATTCCGAAAAAACGACACTTGCATGCATGATGCAATAACACCTAGACAATATGTACTGTAACCGACGAAAATTCCTTGCCGCTTCGGTCATGGCCGGAGTGGGGACTTCCATGGGATTGAAAGCCGCGGCTGCCGATCCGGTCTCATACCCCGGATCAAAAGCCAGCCTCCCATCCCTAGAGGGAAGAAAAGTATTGTTCACCTATGGCGGATGGGACGGACACGAACCCGAACAATCCGTAGACCTGCTCAAACCCTGGATGGAAAGGGAAGGGGCCCTGGTTGAAGCCCACAACTCCCTGGACCCATATTCCGATAAAAGGTATATGGATGGCATTGACCTGGTCATTCAGATCTTCACCATGTCGGAAATTACTCCGGAGCAGGAGAAAGGCCTGCTGGATGCGGTGGAACAGGGAACAGGGATCGCAGGGTGGCACGGAGGGCTCTGCGATTCATTCAGGCAGAATGTGGCTTACCAGTTCATGACGGGGGGACAGTGGGTGGCACATCCCGGCGGGGTGATTGATTACAGTGTGCAGGTGGTGGACCGGGATGATCCCGTCACCCGAGGGCTGGAAGAATTCCACATGCACAGTGAGCAATATTACATGCATGTGGATCCCAATATCAAGGTACTGGCCACGACCACATTCAACGCCGAGCATGCGAGCTGGATCAGTGGGTGTACCATGCCCGTGGTGTGGAAAAAAATGTACGGAAAGGGGAGGGTCTTCTATACATCACTGGGACATGTCATGAAGGACTTTGAAGTTCCCGAAGCGCTTGAGATCCTCAAACGGGGAATCCGGTGGGCATCGGCAAGCAAATATGAGGAACCCGAACCCTGGAAGAACCCGGTCTATTGACAACATACAAACCGCGGATCCGCAGTCAGTTACTATTCCCGGATTTCACAGCGGATCGCTGTATGTAAGGAACAATGATATCATTCATCCTGCCGCTGGTCCCGTCATAAGTGACGGTTACCACGGGCACACCTGTGATTTTGCGGATCTGCCTCGTCATGGCCTCGGTTACAAGGGCCGGACAGCAATAGGAAGGATTGGTCTGGATGAACAGGGATACTTCCGGATAATTCTCCATGATATAGAAGATCTTCAGGATGTTGTCATAGGACTCGCCCGAATGGAGGGGATGGATATTGAACAGGGGTAAATATTTTTCCAGGTCTCTCGGGCGGATCACAGGCGCCGGTCCCAGGTACCTGGCAAAAGGTTTGTAATGCCTCTCATCCATAAATTTAAGGATGTTCAGCAAAACCCGGTTCATTCCCGTTTCCACATGTTCTCCACGCTGTTTCGCACGCCGGAATACATTTTCTATGACAATCTTCATGTAATCATGGTAAGGGGTCACCAGCACCTCGCCACCGGCTTCCTCAACTGTTTTGATCAAATCCTGGTTCATTATGTCATTATCCCTCACGTACAGGTCGCCGAAGATGGCCACCAGGGGTTTCCGCGCAGAAGCGTCATACGCAATCCCGTCGATCAGCCGAAGGCCCTTATTGATTGCACTGTCGATGGATTGTCCGCCCGACAGCGCCTCCATGAGGATTCCCTGGATCTGCGTAAAAATCCGGTCAGTCTCTCCGGTATTTTTTTCATAAGGCCTGATGCGACAGGCAGTTTTTCTGAACAAGCCTCCCAGCATGTAGGCAAAATAGGCATAATAGGTGATCCCCACCGACAGTTCCCTGTGCGTAAGCTCGCCTGAATAGACACTGGCCTTCTCCAGTCCGTTACCGCATTTTTCCAGGATCCGTTTGATATAAAAGGGGTACTGTCTTAAATTACAACTTATCCTGCCTTCCATCATCCAGAGGATGACCCTGGAAGGATCCAGTGCGTGCTTGCTGATATAATCCATGTAATCCTGGGCAATGATGCTGATGGGAAGGCACTGACCTGTATTGAGTGCCATGCTTCTTTGAATACTTAAATCGCTGGTTTCCAGTAATCTGGCATCAATTCCTGCCCTTTTTAGGTTGGCCACGACCAGGGGACTCACAAACATGTCCCAGTTGGGCATTAAAAGGATTTTCCCATCCAGTTTCGTCTCCACACCGGGCAGGAGAGATGCCAGATCGGGATCCGGCAGGGTGGCATTGCTGCGAGCATGATTACTGAAGGAACGCAGGGCGGCCTCAATCCTTGTCTCATAACCCACATTGGAGTCGTGCTCATCGATCTGTATGATCAGGTAAGGCTTGGAATACAGCTCCATCAACTGTTTGAAGTATTCGATAATGAAAGAATCGGGTGCGCATTTAAAGGCCGTGATCAGGACGGGATAGAGGTTATTTTTTTGTGCGACCCACCCGGCCGCGCGAAGGATATTGGCTGCGAAATGCCAGGGGATCTTTTGACGCAGGCCGTCCAGTTCGTATTCTCCGGTCCCGACAGGTAACATATCCTGGTAAAAAGCCCGGACCCCCATGTTTGTAAAAATATCCGGGATGCCCTTGTTCAGCGTTTCGGAGAGCACAACATAGGGTCTTCCCAGCAATACGACCGAGACTTCATCCCCGCCATGATCGAGCTTCGTGTAAAGTTCCACCAGTTTCCGCCTCACCTCCCTGTCCGCTTCCCCGGCCTTTATCATGGCACCTGTTACAGCTTTTTTTGTCATGTTCCCGAAGCCCATCTCTGCCAGGCTCTCCAGGAGGAGACTGGCATTGTGGTCGGTTTTTTTATTGAAATTCAGCATGGGACTGACCAGCTTTTTCCTCACATGATCGCCTTCATGGAAAGCCAGTGAAGCACTGAACTGGGTGTAGTAACAAAAATTCTCCTCGGTCTGGAACGGTTTTATCCTGGATTCCAGATAGACAGGCATGAATATATAATCGCACCTGTCTGCAATGTATGCCACATGACCGTACATGGAATCGATGGGGGCGCAGAATTCGGCTCCGGCTATCTTTTTCCCCGACTTCAGTGAGTCCCTGTATCCTTCGCTGGTATGTACCGGAATACCCATTTCCCTGAAAAAAGTGGTCCAGTATGTCAGATCTTCCATCAGGTGCAGTGTGGCCGGGATGCCTACCACAGGAGCTCCTTTGCCCCCCTGAATCCTTCCGGAGGGTAAGGGGAGGATTTTCTGCCGCTCCTTCAGCAACTGGAATCCGGCAGTCCGGTTGCTCACGAATTTCTTCGTACCATAGTCCCTTCCGCACAGAAAACCGTACGCCACTTCTTCTCCGTCAATGACGGCCACACTGATGGTGCAGTGGTTCAGGCACAGATCACACATTTCGGTCCGGATGGGAATGGATTTTTTGTAAATTTCCACACCCCTGAACCGGCTCAAACCCCGGTGTTCTTCCATCAGCAACAGTGCGGTCCCATAAGCTCCCGTAAGATGGCAGAAAGGGGATACATATATGGTTTTTCCCAGCCGCTGCTCAAATGCCGCCACCAGGGCGCTGTTCTTTGCCGTGGCCCCCTGGAAACAGATATGGTCACCGATGTGTGCCTCACTTGCCACCTTCTTCAGATAGTTTTCCCGTACCGAATGGATCACCGTGGCCAGTACCTCCTCCACGGAATAACCCTGGCTGAGTAACTGGTTGATATCCCGTTCCATAAAAACCGTACACCGGTCGCTCGCCAGGGGAGCAGGCCGGTCTGTGGCCAGCCGTTCATAATCTTTCAGATCCACTCCCAGCCTTGAAGCCAGTTCTTCAATGAAACTCCCGGTGCCCGCCGCACACACCGTATTCATGTGTGAGAAAGTTACCATCCCGTCCCGCATCTGTGTAAACTTGGCATCCTGTCCGCCGATTTCAATGATGGTGTCCGTCTTGGGGTCCAGTTCATATGCCGCACGCGCATGTGCCGTGATCTCATCCACCACCTGGTCAGCCCGCAGGAGTGTACCGATGAATTTCCGGCCCGAACCTGTGGTGCCGCAGCCAAGGATGCGGTAGCTGATACGGGAATTCGAAGCTTCATGGTCGATGGCTTCCATAATTGCCTGTACAGCCTTCAGAGGCTGCCCGGAGGTATAGGTATAATATCCTGATAGCGGCTTGCCATCCTTCCGCAGGATGAGCGCTTTGGTGCTTGTTGAACCCACATCGATGCCCAGGTATACCGCTGTATTTCCATTGACCGCCTCTGCAAAACGGTCCACCTGGACGGCCTCCACATGGTGGGTCATGACCGGGTGATAGACGGTCTGACCGGGCATGATCCGGGTTGGTGAGCCGGTGGATTTTTTATGCAGCGGTGGATAATAGTAGGGAAGACTGCCCCTCGCATGCAGGATCCTGGGTGGATTGCTGACAGGCCCGAACTGCTCCATCCGTTGCCCGTTCTGAAACTCCTTCAGCAGGAGACCGGCAGCACCCAGTGCGGGGAACAGGTGGGAGTGGGCATGGACTGTGAGTTCCTTTCCGATGATCTGTTGCAGATGTCTGACGACGGACCGGTTCTTGGAAACACCTCCTGTCATGTAGATGGGGGACTCGGGGACTGATTTGCTGAACAGGGTATCGGCGATATTGTCTGCCAGTCCTTTGCACAGACTGTCACAGATGGCTTCCAGTCCGTATCCTTTCTGCTGCGCATGGATCAGGTCCGTCTTGGCAAATACGGCGCACCTTGCTGCAATGTCGGGGACGGGAGACCTGTTCTGCATGGCCATCTCCGAGATCTGCGAGGCATCATTCAGCCTCAGTCGCGTTGCCTGCTGATCCAGGAAGCTGCCTGTGCCGGCTGCGCAGGAGGAGCTGTGGCTGGTCTGCAGGTATTTCCCGTCCGCATCCAGTTCGATCAGGAAAAACCTTTCAGCCCCCACATGCAGGATCGAACGGGCACCCCGCCCCAGTCCGGATACCGCTGCCATGATGGAAACCTGGGGATCGAATCTGCTGACTTCCCGCGTAAAATGTGTTTTCCCGACCGGGGCCGCGATCCCTTTCAGACCCGGAGAGATGTATCTTCCCAGCAGTCCATCCATTACACCCCGCACATCTCCTGAATGAAGGACATAGGTCTGGTTCAACAGTTCTCCCTCCATGTCCAGCGAGACGATGCATACGGACACGGAGCCCACATCAATCCCGATTACATAATCCTGGTGAACCCTTCGCTTTTTCTCCATGGCTGCGGATGAATCATGCAATGTAAACATTTTATACCAGGAATGATGTAATTCCGCTCGCGCATTGGCTGCCTGGCTCAAGGTTCCCCGCAGCAAGCTGCTGGGAGAATCAATCGCAGATTTTGCCCCATCATCCGTAAAAAAATTTACGACATGTTGTTGGACATATAAAAATTATCTCTATTTTAGGAACCTTAAACCGGATCCATGAATCCATACACCGTGAACAATTGCTGGCGCTGGCGATGGTGGCATAGCCTTCAGGATGCTTCGTGGGCAATGGTTGACTGGTGAAAATTTGATTTGGATAATTATTGCACGGGGCATGTTGATTAAAACCTGCCCCGTTTTATTTTGATAATTTTTAATCCCTAAAATCCAGAACATGAAAAGCTTGAGAAAGATTTTACTCGATGAACATGAAATGCCGAAACAGTGGTATAATCTTGCGGCAGACCTGCCCGGAGTTCTGAATCCACCCCTGGGACCTGATGGAAAACCGATTGGTCCCGAAGCACTTGCCCCCGTATTCCCCATGAACCTGATCGAACAGGAGATGAGCACCGAGCGATGGATCGATATCCCGGAAAAAGTGCTCGAAATGCTTTGGTTATGGCGGCCATCCCCCCTGGTCAGGGCCTTTGGTCTTGAGAAGGCGCTGGGAACCCCCGCCAGGATCTATTATAAGAATGAAGGACTGTCACCTGCCGGAAGTCACAAACCCAACACGGCTGTAGCGCAGGCATATTATAACAAGGAGTTCGGGATCAAGAAACTGACGACGGAGACAGGCGCAGGTCAGTGGGGGAGTGCCCTGGCTTTCGCATGTGCATTGCTGGGACTGGAATGCAAGGTGTTCATGGTACGTGTAAGTTTCGATCAGAAACCCTTACGGAAGATGATGATGCAGACATGGGGAGGCGACTGTGTGGCCAGTCCCAGCGAGGAGACCCAGGCGGGAAGGAACGTACTGGCAGAACACCCCGACACCCCGGGCAGCCTGGGAATTGCCATCAGCGAAGCCGTGGAAGCGGCTGTATCAGATACATCGGGCCAGACCCGTTATTCGCTGGGAAGCGTGTTGAACCATGTGATGCTTCACCAGACCATCATCGGACTTGAAGCGAAAAAACAGCTGGCGAAGATCAATGAAAAAACCCCTGACGTGGTGATCGGTTGTGCGGGTGGCGGCAGTAATTTTGCCGGACTGAGCTTTCCCTTCATGCTGGACAAGATCAATGGAGCGGAGATTGATATCATTCCCGTCGAACCGGCCAGCTGTCCCACTCTCACCAGGGCCCCGTTTGTCTACGACCACGGCGATCTGGCCAAAATGACCCCGTTGCTGGCCATGTACTCACTGGGACATGGATTCATCCCGCCGCCCATTCATGCAGGGGGGCTCCGGTACCACGGCATGTCACCCCTGGTGAGTCACGCCGTGAAGCATGGCCTGGCCACACCGCTTGCCCTGCACCAGCTGGAGTGTTATGAGGCAGGAATGCTCTTTGCACGTACCGAGGGCACTATTCCGGCCCCCGAGACAAACCACGCGATTGCCTCGGCCATCCGGGAAGCCAGAAAAGCCAAAGAAGAAGGGAAGGAAAAGGTGATCCTTTTCAATTTCAGCGGGCATGGCCTGATGGACCTGACCGGTTATGACAAATACATACACGGTCAGCTGAAGGATTATTCCCTCACTGACGCTGAATATGAGCAGTTTGTGGCTGTACTGAAAAATCATCCGGTTCCGATAACCTGAGCGGCACAAACCGGTTTGGATGATCACCCTGCCCCTGGAGACGCTGAAGGGGGCAGGTCCGGTCAAACAAGGCTCGCTGAGAGTTTGATCTCAGCAGCTGCAAGCAGCCTGGATATGGGACATTTCTCCTTGGCTTCAGCTGCAAGTTCCTGAAACCGCTCCCGGGAAATCCCTTCACACCTGACGCGGGTATCCAGTTCGATGGTAGTGATCACCGGTCCGATCTCATCCCTTCTGAGGTGCACCCTGGCGGATGTTTCAATGCTTTCGGGAACAAAGTTTTCTTCGCTCAACAGCCCTGAAAGGAACATGGAAAAACAACCTGCGTTTGCCGCCCCCACCAGTTCTTCGGGATTGGTGCCCTCACCCTCCTCAAAACGGGATGAAAAAGTATAAGGTCCGGTGTAGTTGCTGAATTTCATGGTACCTTTTCCTTCTTTCAGGTTACCGGTCCATTTTGCATTTGCTGATCTTACTGCCATAACATTCGAATTTGTAGGTGAACAATCAGATGATCCTCTTACATAACCCTTCATGGGTCGTTTTGTTCGGCACCCGGTTTCTCTAACATATGGTGTAACTTGACTTTTATTTGTTCATGACGTACTTTTAGGTAGATTCCTAACGCACCCTGCCATGAAACAGTATTTCTATCTTTGCGCCACTCCCGAGTCGCTGATCGCCTCTCACCTGGCACCGGAAGATTTCGGGAACTATCTGGCTGTGGGCACAAAAAAACGGATCCGCGGACAGGCCATTTATTTCGAGGTGGACCCCCAGAAAATGAACTCCCTGCCCTGGGAGTATATTGAGCAGCGGCTCGTACCCTATGAAAACGGCGAACCCAAGCGTTCGGTCTATCTTTCCATATACAGATCCATGGAGAGCACGCCCCTGGAGGCCCTCAGGAACCTTTACCTTGTAACCGATGACGGAAAGGTACTGGAGCTTGCGCACCGGACCTACAAACCCGACGAGCGGGATATGATCCATCTGTACCAGCAATTCATTCCCATTGCCACCCGGGTGGCCAGCAAGCTTTCCCCGCCCGAGTTTATCAGCTTCCTGACAGATACCGGTAAACCGTTATCGGCACCCAGGCTCTTCATGGCCGAACTGAAACTGGGAAAACTTGCACTGCATCCCGACGCGCCCATTCACGATCTTCCCTATCCCAACCCGGATCACCTGAGGGACTGCCTGTCCAGGCTGATGTCATCTTCAGAACGGCTGACCAAAACAGTGATCCGGCAGGTGAAATCAGAGATTTCCTACCGCACGATCAGGGATGGATTCTTTGTGGGTGATCAGGAAAATTTCCTGTATTATCCTTTTCCTTCCGTGGAGGAACTGGAGGGAAAATATTACAGATGGTGGAGATCCGCGCTTACCCAGTGCTTTTAATTTTCTGTGTGAAAAGCTGCACAACGATGAAAAGGATCCTGACCGTGCTGGTCATTTTGAGCAGCCTGGCGCTCCGCATGACAGCATCCGATCCTCCCCCCGTGATCGGTCTCTGCATCGAAGCTCCCGCTCCGGAACAACTGGAGCAATTCCTCTCTTTTATGGAAAATGACCTGGCAGCGGGAGGAATCAACACCCTGGTTCTCCGGGTGGATTACCAGTATGAATATGAATCCTTCCCGGCCCTGAGGGGTAACAGACCACTTTCCAAAGCGGAGGTAAAACGGCTGGTCAGCACTGCACGGAAGCATCATATTACCCTTATTCCACAGATCAACCTCCTGGGGCATCAGTCCTGGGCGGGAACCCTGAATAAATTGCTGGAAGTGTTTCCGGAATTCGATGAGAACCCTTCCGTGGCGATGCCCGGGCAATACCGGTGGCCCAACGAGGATGGGTTGTACTGTAAAAGTTACTGTCCCCTCCACCCGGAGGTGCATGAAGTGGTCTTTGCCCTGGTGGATGAGATCATGGAGGTTTTCGAGGCCGGGGCTTTTCATGCCGGCATGGATGAGGTCTTCTATATCGGGGAAGCGGAGTGTCCGCGCTGTGGTGGTAAGGACCGGTCCGAACTGTTCGCGGGGGAAGTGAACAGGATCCGGGATCACCTTGCTGCAGGTGGTAAAGAGCTGTGGATCTGGGGTGACCGGCTGCTGGATGGCCGTACAACGGGACTGGGCATGTGGGAAGCCAGCGAGAATGATACCCACAGGGCCATTGATATGATACGCAAAGATGTGGTGATCTGCGACTGGCATTACGAAAGGGCTGATCCAACGGCCGCTTATTTCGCCCTGAAGGGATTCCGGGTCGTTGTTTGTCCCCATAACCGGCCGGAAGTGACGGAAGCGCAGCTGGAGATGCTGGAGGACTTTCAAATGCACAGCAATGATGTGCTGAAGCCCAGGTATTACGGATTCATGCAAACTGTATGGAGCCCGGCCGGCAGGTTCCTGGATCTCTATTACGGGCAAAATGAAGACCCGGAAAGAATGGGGCCGGTGCAGAGTTTCAGGGAGATGGTAAGGTTTTACCGGGATGCGGACTGAAAAATCCCCGCCTGAAATCCATCGATATTTTTAGTTACTTTGGTACCATAAAACGTAAGCCAGGATCCATGCACTTTTCCCTCCGACCTGAAGAGCGCCCGGAGCAACAGATGCGTATAGTAAGTATCGACGAGATCCTTTCCATCGGAGAACGATTGCCGGGGGATAGGCCTGCCCTGGCAAACTATTTTTCACCCACCAGGAAAGAAACCTTTGTGAAGGAATTCCTGCATTATCTGAATACCTGGCTGCTGGAAGCCAGACATGGCAAACTGGACAGCGATCTCTACCTGGTCTTTGTTCTTTCCTTACAGTTTACGGCTCCGCTGCTGGAGATCCAGACGGAGAAGGAACTGGGGTTTTTCTGCCGCATACTTGAGAAGAACTACCGGGTGGAGGAACTGGATCTGAACCTGCATTTCAGTCTGGATGGATATGAGGAGGGGATGGTAGGCGAAAAGGAAGCCATTGAGACATTCCGGGAAGAACTGGAGGAAACCTATACAGGTTCCAGGGAGGTAAAGCAAAGTGTGCAGAAAAGGCTGAAAAGGGATGCCATCGAGGCCATCATGCGGTGGCAGAAAACAAAATCCCTTCCTGAACTGGCAGAGGCATTCGGACGCAGCATCGTCATCCCATCCTTCTTTTCTTTCGTGGATAAAAAACTTGTTAATTTTTACAGGAGTACCACTGAAGGGATCACCTACCAGGTGATGATACCTGAAGAAATACAATAATTACATGAAAAATTTAAAAGCATTTGTTCTTATGACGATCATCACCGGACAATTCACCGCATCCGCCCAGTTCCGCGGACCGGCAACCGGTGTGTTTCGCACCTTTTCTGATGTGGGATCGCCCCTGATTCCCGGCCGTGCTGCCTATCAGGAGCCGGACCAGGAGTACTGGCTGGAGGGTTCGGGCAGCAACATCTGGTTCGGGGAGGATAGTTTCTCCTTCCTCTGGAAGGAAATGGAAGGGGATTTCATGATCCAGGCCAGGGTCAGATTCCTGGGAGAGGGGACCGACCCACATCGCAAGACCGGCCTGATGATCCGAAATAGCCTTTCGCAGGATGCAGCCCATGTGAGCTGCGTGATACACGGGGACGGACTCACTTCGCTGCAGTATCGCCGCACAACGGGTGCAGACATGGAAGAGGTAAGGTTTGACATGACTGCGCCCGATATGATCCAGCTGGAGAAGAAGGGGAGCCGCTTTACCATGTCCGTGGCGCATTTTGGAGAAAACTATGATGAGAAGAGCGTTGAGATGGTGCTGGACGGGAATATGCGGGCCGGGCTCTTCATCTGCGCCCATCATGACTCGGTGACCGAAGAAGCATTGTTCAGCAATGTCCGGGTTTTCGGCACTGCGCCGGATGACCTGGTGCAGTATGAAAGATACCTGGGCAGTCTCCTGGAAGTAATGGATGTGGAAACCGGACATCGAAAAATCCTTGACGGGGCACAGGGATCATGGCAGGCCCCCAACTGGACCACCGACGGGAAGTACCTCATCTATAATGCAGACGGTCTGCTTTACAGGTACGATCTGAAAGGCAGGTCTTCACAGGTTCTGCCCACAGGGTTTGCCACCAGCAACAACAATGACCACGTACTCTCTTTTGACGGGAAACAGATCGGGATCAGTCACCACGCGGAGGAGGACCAGGGCAGGTCTGTGATTTACACCCTGCCTTCCACGGGCGGAACACCGCACAGGGTCACTCCGGAAAGTCCTTCCTACCTCCATGGCTGGTCACCCGACGCCAGATTCCTGGTCTATACCGGGGGACGGGATGGCAATTATGATATCTACAAAATAGCGTCCGGGGGAGGTGAGGAGATCAGGCTCACCCATGTACCCGAACTGGACGACGGTCCGGAGTATTCCCCGGACGGGAAATATATCTATTTCAACTCGGCAAGGACAGGGACCATGCAGATATGGCGCATGGATGCTGACGGGCGCAACCAGACCCAGATCACCTTTGATGGGTATCATGACTGGTTCCCGCATGTGTCGCCCGATAATCAATGGATCCTGTACCTTTCCTTTCCACCGGAAGTTCCGGCCGATTCACATCCTTTCTATGAGCGGGTGTACCTGCGGATCCTGCCGGTGGGGGACCCGGGCCCGGTTACGGATAATGACCTGAAGCCCCGTACGATCGGTTACCTGTATGGCGGACAGGGGACCATCAATGTGCCCAGCTGGTCTCCCGACAGCCGCAGGATCGCTTTTGTGAGCAACGGTATTTTTGACTGAACCTCACGGACCGCATCAAAATGCGGCGGGATGATCCGCTCACTCCCGGAAATCAAATATTAGCGAAATGGAAAGTTCCCCGTTCTTCACCCTCCGGGCCAGAAACTGGTAGTCGCGCGACTGCGGCCCGAGTTTTTCCGCTTCCTTAAATTTGGTGCCGATAGCTGGGATCCCCAGCATGAATGAGATACCGCCGGGAGGATGGTGCAGGGTGGTCCGTGCCGGATCGGGTGCTTCTTCCGGGCTGAACAATCCCAGGAAAAGATCCGCTGTCCGGCTATAGATCATGAAGCTGGCATCCTTTCCTGTGAACCTGGCCCAGTAAAGGTTGGAATAATATCCTTTGAATTCGGGGTATACATAACCGGAATGTCCTGTGATGGTGTTGTTGTAATCCTTCTCCCAGACGTTGAAATGCACCCCTTTCATGCGGTTCTTCCAGACCCGGTAGGGACCGTTCCCCATATACCTTACCGATCGGATCTCCTCCTCCGGGTACCGGAACGAAGCCCCGGTAAATGGTACACTGCCTGCACCGGGCTGGTAATGCAGGTTCATGTCAAGCAGTCCGTTCCCATGCATGATCCACTCAAGCCGGTTTCCCTCCCCGTAGTCAATCACCACATAATGAGAACCATCTTTGTTAAAATGCCGCACCTCTTGTGATTTCAATGGTTCGCTGCGGATCAACGGTCCGCCTGCCAGCGGGGCCACCCGTCCGCCCGAGGTGATCTTTTCCAGCATACCGTCCCGTTTCGCAATCCTCACCTCTACGCCGCTGCATTCCAGGATGATGCTTCGCTCTGTCTCCGATACGGACACACCCTCCTGTACCTTTTCTGCTGCCTCTTGCAGCAGCCCTTCAGTAACCGGCAGGGGTTCCTGTACTGGCCAGCTCCAGCGGCAGATCAGGCGACCATGCGGATCACGTGCCTCTACTTCCAGTACGCCGGCTTCCATCCAGGTGTCAGGCAGAGGAACCTTCAGGGTCCCGTTCTGACCGGGCTCCAGGGGATCCACAACAGGTATGCCGGCCGTGACGACCCTTCCGTAATCCTGTGCATCAGCATCCCTGGTTCCAGGTCGATCCGGTTTGGGAAGTTCGATCAACCGGAAGGAAAAGCTGCACTGATCCAGACCGGTATAATGAAAGCGGTTCTGGATACGGAAGATCCCGTTGAAGTCCTCTGTGACGTAACGTTTTTCAAAGTAAACGGGCGACCAGATCTCACGAATGGCATAAAAACTTCCCTCTTTCTCATGATAGGGGCCCAGGATCCCGTCGGGAGCTTGGTTCCCGTCACTGTCCAGTTGTCCGGAATCCGTCCTTTTTACCGCTTCATCGGCGAAGACCCAGAGGAAACCCCCGGCAGAGAGGGGATGGTTCCACATGCGAAGCCAGAAGTCCTCCAGTCCTGCCCCGTGTCCCCCGTCATACAATCCGTGAAGCAGTTCAGTAGGGAAGAAGATGCTCCTTGGGGCAAAGTGGTCCTGGGACAGATAATCGTAGTTCACATAGTGGGCTGTGTTTGTCTTCCCGAATGCGGCCCAGGGATGGTTCACCTCTCTTCGCTGGATATCCAGGTCCCGGAAATCCTCATCGTAGGCAGTGTTCCATCCCCCCTCATTTCCATTGTCCCACATCACCACGCTGGGATGGTTGACATCCCGGGTGATCATTTCCTCCAGCAATTTCCGGCCCACCACAGAATCATAGGGGGGACGCTGCCAGCCGGCCAGTTCATCCAGTACAAAAAGACCCAGTGAATCGCATACGTCAAGGAAATGCCTGTCCGGCGGGTAATGAGACATGCGGACCGCATTCATGTTCATGTCCTTGATCAGGTTCACCACTTCGATGCTGTAAGCTTTGCAGGATGTGCGGCCATGATCGGGATGAAAGGAGTGGCGGTTGACACCTTTGAATTTGATCCGCACGCCGTTCACGTAGATCCCGTCCTGCTCCCGCACATCCACTGTTCGGAATCCGATCCGCTCCTGATATGTATGGATCACGCTTCCGTTCCCGTCAAGCAGCTTAAAAAGAGCCGTATAGAGATGAGGGAATTCCGGTGACCAGGTAAGGGGCCGGTCCACCGCTCCGTGCAACAGGATTTTTTCCCTGCCATCCGCAGCCTCAGATGAAAAACGGGCGATCTCTTTTCCATTCCCATCCAGGATCTCCACCCTGACCGAAGCATGCTTTTTCCCGGGAGCAAGCGTGATTTCCGAACGAAAGGAGCCGTCCGCCCTGGCATCAACAGCCACCCGCCGGATGTGTTCTGCAGGCTTGATCTCCAGGTAGACCGGCCTGAAGATCCCTCCGAAAATCCAGTAATCTGCTTTTCTTTCTGCCTGGTTTACAGAGATATTATCCGAATGTTTCTTAACGAATACTTCAAGCAGGTTCTCCTCGCCGTACCGGAGAAGCCGGGTCACATCGTAACTGAACCGGTAGAAAGCTCCCTGGTGCACCTCTCCGGCCTGCCGGCCGTTCAGCACCACCCGGCAATCTGTCATCACTCCCTCGAAAACCAGCTCCACATGCCGGTTTTGCCATTCTTGATCAGCCACGAACCGGTACCTGTACCGGCCTTCCTCCTTCATACGCCGGTCGAATGGCACGTGTCCGTAGTTGTATTCCCCGAAACCCTGCTGTTCCCAGCAGGAGGGGACCCGAATGGTGGTCCAGCGTCCGCTGTTCATTCCCCCCGTGCAGTAGAAATCCCATTCCACGGTATCGTCAAAGCCCGTCCCCGATAGATACACGGTCCGGGTTGACTGGGCTGTCAGGCCTGTTAAAATGAACAGGCCGGCCAATGCAAACAGATTTCTGATCATAGATCTTATCAATTTAGGTGATTGACACACATTTTGTGCTTTAAATTAATATTTTTGAGAATACCATGAGACATTCAGAGGTAAATGCTGCGATCCGCAATGCACGGGAATTTTTTGACAGGATGAATTTCAAATTGCCCGTGGGCCGGGCTGGTGTCAGACTACAGGAAATACCTGTGAAGCGCCTTGAAAATTGCGCAGAGAATTGTACATCGGGAATGAATAAAATGTGTAACTTATTGGTTTCTGAGACCAGATAAATATCCAATCAAAACTGTCAGCCATGCAGGTATTAGTGACACTAGCCACCTACAGGCAACCAAAAGCCGCCTATTTTCTGAAGGAAGTGCTTGAAAACGAAAACATCGATTGCTTCTTTGATATCAGCCCTAATACCGAAGAAAAATTAGATCAGGTCCGGGTCCAGGTGAAATCGGAAGAAGTGGAAAGGGCTGTGAAGGTGATGCTGGGTGTCAAGGATAAATATGGAAAGAATATTGAAGCAATTGAACCGGTGCTTGATACCCGGAAAATCATCGTGCCCACCGATTTTTCCCCGGGTTCGGAAAACGCATGTCTTTACGCCATACACCTGGCGCAGAAGATCAAGGCGGAGATTAAGCTCCTTCATGTCTATGAGAACCCGGTCAATGATGACCGCATAAAAAAGCAGATGGCCACGTATGAAGAATACGTCAGTGTTACGATTGAGGATGTGCGGGAAAAAGCGAAAGCAGCCATGCTTGCTTTTTTCAGGAAGCTGCAGGACCACATGAATGCACATGAAATAATCAATGTGAGACTGCATTCATCCATCGTCATGGGGAGTATGATATCCAGGATCGGGGAGATCAGCAAAATTTACAAACCCGATCTGATCGTTCTGGGAATCCAGGGGATGGAGGAAGAATCCAGCAACGAGCTGGCGGGGATGGCAAATGAATTTGTCAGACGGCTGAAGATCCCGGTATATGCGATCCCGGGACCAGTATCACCGCAGGAACTCAAAAAGATGAACATTCTCTATGCAACCGATTTTAACGAGAATGACCATACTTCTTTAAACCGGCTTTTGAACATCATGGAACCCTTCGATAAGAGCATTACCTGTATCCATATTGATGCGGCATTCAATCCGTCGAAAAAAGAGCGAATGGACGAATTGAACACGCACCTGAAGGAGAATTACAGCGTCCATGAGATTCACTGCCAGTTTATTGAAGATGAAGATGTCCTGCACGGCATTCAAGAATTCGCTCAGAAGAACCATATCAACCTGCTCTCCCTTACTACCCGGAAAAGAAGTATATTTGAGAAATTGTTCAAACCCAATTTGCTCAAGAAAGTTCTGCAGGAGGCCAATCTGCCCGTGCTGATCTTCCCTTCCTAGAACATTTTATATCACCCATTGATCTACCTGCAACAGGTTAAAGAAGATGAAGCCCTGCAGTACAAACCTGACCAGGCGCGAAAGGGCATAAAGCAGGAACTTGCCAAACGGATATTTCAGAAGGCTCACCGCAATGACCACAAGTGAAAAAGGGGTGAAGGGGAACAGGGCGGCAATGATAATAAAAGCTCCGCCCCATTTCTGAACGAAATCAATATATCCGGCCATCTTCCTTTCCGTATAGGCTTTTACTTTCGGCCAGTGCGAGATCCACCGTCCGATCTGGTACGAGATCACTCCGCCTGTATAGGAAAGGATACCGAGCAGGGCCAGCCAGGCGTGGGGTGATTCGAATTTTTGTGTCCATACCACAAAAAGGTCCACGGGGACCAGTCCCGTGAATGACTCTGAGACAAAAAAGAGCAGGATGACAAATGTATCGGAAAGATGGTTGATCACGCCGCGGAATATCGCGTTGAAGTCAAGCAGATACCTTCCGATCAGGAAAACAACCAGAACGAGCAAGATATATATGAGGATGATTCCAAGTACGCTTCTTCCCACATACCTGAAGAATCCTTTTTGCTTCATCAGGGCAATCCATTCCCTGAGCCTGGAAAACGGTCCTGACATCCTGTCTGCTGATTTTTAAAAACTGATTGAATAGGTGCTGCCGATCTGATATCCCATCAGTGCATCGCCATGCCTGAGGTACAGGATCCCCCGGTGAATGACGGGGTGTGAAAAATGCTGCCCGGTTCCCCGTGTGACCCTGAAGGAGCTAACCTCATTCAGCTTTCCCTCATCATCGTAACTGACCAGTTTAAGCTCCCCGCGCTGATTATAATAGTAAAGCATATCATCCGCGGCAATGACTGCACCGCTTCCGGCCTTCAGGGAATCCAGAATCTGTCCCGACGAAATATCCAGGGATACAAGGGTCTTTTTTGTGGTGGTCCCCCCATACAGAACACGGCCGATTTTCACGATCCCGCCCATGAAACCGTCAAACCCAGGGTTGCGCCATACTTCCGTGATCTCAGAACCATCCCCGGTCAGGTCCAGCCTGACCCCGCCGTTCCCGTCCCCGGCCTCATAGTAAATACTGCCGTCAGAATACACCACTGTGTTGGCATGGGTATCCCCGTAACCAGGTTCCCGCTGTTCAGGTGGATAACTTTCCTGCTCATGGGACCAGAGCAGATCCCCGGTCGCTGCATCAAATCCCATCAGGTGGTAGGCTGAAAAAGTGACAAAAAGGTTCCGTCCGCGCAATTTGATCAGCCCGGGCTGGTTGTAGCCCGACCGCTCGCCCAATCCCGGATTGCTCCAGAGCATCTCCCCCGTATAACGATCCAGGGCAACCACATTGTGTATCTCACCTCCGGGCGTCCAGAACACCCTGTTTTCAAAAACCACCGGTGCCTCAGAATGTCCGTGAAGGGGAGATATACCGTTGAAATCATCCCGGAAAATGGCTGACCAGCGGATGTGACCATTTTCTTGTTCCACACAGTAAAGATCACCCATACCTGTCCCCGCATAGATCAGTCCCCCGATCACGGTGGGGGCAGAGCGTGATCCCGGGAATGCCGTGACCCATTCCTTCCCGAGTTGTGTTCGCCAGATGCTGTTCCCTTCGAGATCGAAACGGTGGAGGACCGCCATGCTGTCAATTTCACCGGTGACATAGAGCTGGTCCCCGGCGATCACCGGAGAACCGAACCCGTTCCCAATGCCTTCTGCATACCAGGCCTCTTCGGGCCCTTCCCCGGGCCATTGCTTCAGCAGTCCGGATTCCGCATAGATGCCGGACCTTTCGGGCCCGCGCCATTGATGGACTGTGGGTTGCTTTGTATTACAGGACAAAAAAATAGCTGGAAAGAAGGGGAGTAAAAATGCGGATATGTATTTCATTGTTTTACAGGGTTCTTTCCAGCCATAATAGCAGTTCCCTGGTCCTGTTCAGGTAATCAAAAGCCTGGTTCACAGTGGGAACATCGTTGGTATACGTGGGGTATCTCAGTTCTAACTGGCAATCCATCAAAATGCCAAGCAATTCTTTATCCTGCTCACTGACCTGGATGTGCGCCTGGCGAAGAAGATCCATCAGATCACCGGATTTTGGTGCCGATTTCTTCGTGAGCCTGAATACATGTGCTTTTAATCCTTTTTCTATGGCAAGCAGGCAGAAGAACAGACCTTCTGTCAGCCTGGCCTCATTGATCAGCAATGTAGCGGTATCCAGATCTGTTTTTGCAGATTTTATCCACGCTTCAAGCTGCTTCTCTGTATCATTCATCACTGCTGAAAAAGAAAATGGCAAAATACAAAAATATCACGCATCTTTTCACATGATGTGAATAAATGCCGGAAAAGAGCAGGCAAGACAATCTCATTTAAATTCGTAAATTGATTGAGGTTTTTACATTCACTGCAAAAGGAATATACCATGAAAAGCACCCCAGTAAAAATTTTCATCATTTGTCTTGCCGCCCTGGTATGCGGCGTTTGTTCCAAAGATGAACCTGATCCCGAACCCCAACCGGAGGATGTGGAGGATATCTCGACCTCTGCCGAGATCACCCCGTATGGGGGAGAACTGCAGGCCACCGACGAGTCCGGAAATGTGATTACCCTGACCTTCCCGCCCGGAGCCGTTACGGATACGGCCACGGTCACACTCACCATCCTGGGGAAGCACAGAGACCTGCCCGTTGATGTGCGCCAGGTCAGGGCATTTGAGATCCGGCCGGACGACCTGAAACTCTATGAGCCCGTCACCGTTTCCATTGATTACCACACGGCGACGGCGGGTATTGAAAGTGCCGCCATTTTCAGGCTGCGCTCGGATGACTGGCTGGTTCCGCTGAGGGACCATGCCTATCCCAACGGAAACAGCACCATCACAGCCGCCACGATGATCCCGGGGGTATTTGCGGAAGGTAAAATGACCATCGAACAGATCAATACCCAGCTGGACCTGCTGGAATCTTCCACTGGCATCAACCTGAAGTGTTCGGGGAACGCATTCAGGAGCAGTAACATCCTTTCATCCGGCTGTGAAGAATACAAGATTGTCTGGGATGACTGGACAGAGACGGCGGGTGGTTTCCTGCAATTATTTGGCGGGAGGTACCTGATTGGATATTATGACAATCTTCCCCCGGGAGCTCGTACTTTTGAGGAAGATATTGAGAAAGTATGTTCAGAGATCATCGAAAAGGGGGTCCAGAATGTTCTGGATCTCGGTGAACCCGATGATCCCTGCTGCAGGGATTATGCGCACAGCATCGAATCGATGATGGGGGCGATGCTGGGATGTGGAAGCGAGAGTTCCACCTTTGACCAGCTGAATGACCGGTATAACACGGTGCATTCCCAATGCCATACCTACCTGGATGTCACAGTAGAGTTGAGTGTCGAAGACGGCGGACTCCTGATCATGACCACGGGGGAGATCCTCCTGACACTGGAAGGTACAGGTAACGGGCAGGCAACTGTGACGGGCACAGGTGAACTCGCCGTGACAGGAAGCGGGGATGCCGGGGGAGTATGTACCAGTACCATCAGCGGTCAGAATTTCGTCACTGTAACGGGCACAAGGGATGCGGCATATATTTATACCCTGACAGTCAACATGAACCAGGTTGCGATGATGGTGACGGTATGCCCGGAGACTGTGATACAAACAGCACTGGTTGGAAGCGACTCAAAGGAAGTCACCCTGGGTCCTGGAAACAGTTTCCACCTGCTTGAGACCGAAGATATCGACGAAGGAACGGCCACCACGCAGGTAACCCTCCACAATCCCTATACCCCGGTGCCTCAACCTGAATAGCGATGAAATCACCCATTTACTGCCGAACGAATTTAAAACACAACACATGAAAAAACGAATCCTCACCATGCTTGCCATCTCAATCTCGCTGGCTGGCAGCACCCAGATCGTCCGGACGACCGATCCACCTCTAAGTACAAAAGCCCAGGAGCCGACTTTCGAAACACCTTTGAAGTGGGTTTCGTCGGATATCCTGATCAGTCCGGTCTCAGACGAAACACACGAAATCGTTTCCGTGAAAGATCCGACGATCGTGCGTTTCAATGGCCTCTGGCACATCTACGCTACCGTATATTCGACCTCAGCCGGGACCTGGAGCATGGTATATCTGAACTTCAGGGACTGGGCGGATGCCCCTGAGGCCAAACTAACTTTTATTGATGTCAATCCGGGTCTACAGGGGTATCATTGTGCGCCGCATCTCTTTTATTTCCGTCCGCACGGGAAGTGGTACTTAATTTTCCAGTCACAGCAGCCCCAGTATTGTACGACCGATGATATTTCCAGACCGGAAACCTGGTCAGCACCCCGGGACTTTTTTGAGGGGAAGCCCGAGGGTGCTCCACGGTTGTGGATCGACTACCATGTGATCTGCGACGACACACACGCCTATCTGTTCTTCACCGGAGACAACGGCCGCTTTTATCGCAGCCGGACCTCCATCGGGGACTTTCCGGAGGGCATGAGCAATCCGGAGATTGCCATCCAGGATACGCGGGACAACCTTTTTGAGGGGAGCATCACCTACAGGATCAAAGATTCCGGGACCTACCTGACCCTGATCGAGGCCCTGAGTCCGGCCCGGTACTATCGCGCCTGGATCGCTGACAGTCTCGATGGAGAATGGATGCCTGTACCGGGGGCCGATACATGGGACACGCCTTTCGCAGGTATCAATAACGTCACCTTTGAAGTCGGCGTTGCGCCATGGACAAGGGACATCAGCCACGGAGAGCTGCTTCGCGACGGATATGACGAAACCATGACCATCGACCTCAACCACCTCCGGTTTCTTTACCAGGGCCGTGACCCGCAGAGTGATGGCAATTACAGCCTGTTGCCTTACCGGCTGGGTCTGCTGTCTGTGGATCAGGCACAATGAGATGAGGAGGCAGTGTCATGGCGCCTGATTATCTGGAGATAATGAACAATTCTTTTTCTGTCTGATCCAGGGAAGTAACAGAAAGTACGTATACTCCATTCTCCAGTTCTCCGACCGGTATGGTTATTTCTGATTCAGCCGGCACTGTCTGACAGCTGATCTTTGATGTAATTTGTTGACCGGACAAATCGTATAATGTAACTGTAATATCTTCTGGCAGAGAACTATAATATGTAAGGTTTAAAACACCTCCTGATACGGGGTTCGGAAAAATATTCATTTTTTTCCTGAGCCCGGCGGGTTCAGGCAGGGTTGTTATATCCATGCTGTTCTCCATGTGATAAAGAATCTGTTCTGCGGAAAGCGCATAATCAAAAATGCTTACAGCATCCAGGGAACCCATGAAGTTATAACCGTTTTCTCCGGGAAGGTGTTGCCCGAATGTCAGGTCATACAGTGTCTGGCTGATCAATCCGGTAAACGAAGCAAATGCATCCAGTTTACCATCTATCCATATTTCCATGTCCTCGCCATCATACGCAGTCACCAGGTAATGCCATTGTCCGGGTACGGGGGCAGTTTCTGAATCAAGGTCTTTCACAGAATTCGAATTATTCAGGGTAAAGCGAAATCTGTTATCGGATATGGAAATTTTGTACCGGTTATCCCAGTTTCCGTGGGATAGGGGATACTGTTCGCCTCCCGTAAAAGCATCAATCAAGATCCAGCAGGCAATGGATATCGCTTCCTGAAAATTTAATAAATCATTGTTTGTAACCCGGATATAATTGTCGTTCCCATTAAAATGTACCGCGCTGCCGGCCAGGCCCTTTTGATCCGCTACCCAGGTAACTCCGCCGGGAATACCATGGAGATCATTACCGCTTGCATCCTGTGCATTCCCGTTCATGGGATAATGGGCAATGAGATTGCCGGTTGGTGTAACGGAAAGATCGCGTACCATCACCTCAATACTATCCGTATCACTCATTCCGTCCGTGTCGGTCACCCGGCAGGCAATAAAACAATTACTTTTGGTATCCGGGGCAGTGAAAATTGCCGTATTGCGATCGGTGACAATGCTGCCGGAAGAGGATGTCCACTGGAAATGAAGCGTGTCATTGTTTTCATCCTCAGCTACGCAATGAAGTTCAATACTGCCTGAAAGACTGACTTTCCTTGTATTCGCTTCAATTTCCAGTATCACGGGAGGGTGCTTTACCTTTTCAACAACCTCCACGGTCACTGAAAGGGTATCCCACTGATTACCCGGATCGGAAACTTTACACGTCAGCCGGTATTTTCCGGTTGCTGCCGGCGAAAATTGAAATACATCCGAACTGTCTATTGTCAACCCTTCAATGGTCCAGGCATATTTCAGTATTTCTTGTTCAAAATCGTAAGCTGTACAGTATACTTTGATGGAGGTGCTGACTTCCATAACCGTATCTTCTGCTGCCAGGGCTTGAATCCTGGGAGGATAATCCGATACTGCGGTCCCGTTGTTATAATCGATGGGTATGTTGCCGGCGAATGTCTTTTTACCCCGGGTTGTTATGGGTGTCCCTGCCGGTATGTGAACCAGCATAATGGTTTGTTTGGCAGGTATCGAAATATTTGTGCTTTCTGAAACCCCGGATTGGATCACTGCATTGGACATTGCATCGTACAGATCATACGAACCGGCCGGAAGTTTTACACCGACAGACTGATCAGTACCATAAGGATTATAATACAGATAAGTCGGGTAGGAATCATTCCTGTAGTAATCTGTTTTCAGCAGGTCCAGCTGCAGAATACCTTCCATATTTGTTTGCTCGATGAGCCCACCCAGTATTCCAACATGCGATGAACTGTATAACATGAGGTTGGTCGCCGCCCATCCGCCATCCATGGCATCGCCGGTGGCGTAGGGACTTTTTCCATATTTTGATTGTTTCATCGATTCATAGGCGATATAGGAACCAGGATCGAAATTATGTGCCCAGTTCTCGTTGTCCTGCATGGCATCGGGCAAATAATTCGGATAGAACAGGCGGGAAGCATTCGACATATTCAACACCCATTTGCCAATGGCTGTGGCAAAACGGTCATCATACCGCACCATGGGAACCAGGGCTCCTGCCTGTTCAAAACCATTCATGGCAAAGGCATAATCGAACCCTTCATCGTTGGCCTCACCAATGAGACCGGAACAGTCATAATCGCCCCATTTACCCACAATGGCTCCCCATCCGCGCAGTTCTCCCCGGTCAAAGCACCAGTTTACCATTTTTTGAATATCGTAGTGCGTATCCATCTCGGCATTCATACGCGCCGCTGTATACACACCATAGGGCAGCTGCAGTTCGTAGGAAGGATTTCCCGGATAGGAATTCAGATATTCCAGGCTCCATTCCGCACCGGTGAGGTATTTCCGGTCGCCGGTGACCATATAGGCATTGTAGAGTATCCATGCAATTGCGCCTGCCGCCTCAGGTTCTTTTACGCCGGCTTCCAAAGGAGTCATGGTGGACATTGACCATGCGCGGTAATTCATGCAGGGTACCTGCCATGGGGTGGCACTTCCACCCATATATTGTACAGCGGTCAGCATTTGATTGGCCAGTGTTTCAAGCTGATAATCAAATTCACCCTGATGCGGATACAGGTAGTTGAGCTGAAGAAAAAAAACATTGGGCATCGTTTCATACCACCAATCATCTCCGGAACTGGTTACAGGATGATTCAGATAAATATTTTCTTCGGGCCGTTTATTAAAGAAGTCCTCGCACATCAGGGCCCAGTTGTGCCCAAACTGGTCCGATTTATCGATTCCGACAAGAGAGGCACCAATCACTGCGGGAATTACATTGATCCCTTCGCCTGCATCCGGATTGACGGTCCCAATGGCAGTATGCAAACCGAAACTTGCATGATCCGGATAATTGACACCTGACTCACGCAAAAATACCACCGGTAAGTAAGGGCCGGTCATGTTCTCATTAAACACAAGTGAATCGTAACCCCGGGCAACCTGCTTCCAGTCGCGCATCAGATAGGGTTGTGGCAAATCAGGCATTAAATCAATGCGGGGGATGGCTATTTGCTGTGCCTGCATGCTGCTGATCCATGCAACAAGTAACACCGGAAGAAGTACCTTTTTAAACATGATGCTGATCTTTTTTATCTCATACCGGCAACCTCCAGCGCAATGATTGAAAAAACATTCCAGCTGAATACCCTGGCTGATGGCCACCAGCAATTTGGCTGCGAAAGATCAAGGGGTATGATTTCATGGCTGAAAGGTTCATTGTAGTTGAGATTGATTTCGGCCCGCATTCTTTTTATGATTCTCTCTTCCGCAGGCTCCCATCCATGTTTTTTCCCTGCGGCATAGGCGCAGATCTCGTTTCGCATCCAGCTGCCACCGTTGTAATATTGTCCGTCTGCC
>DSEO01000196.1 GCA_011056635.1 Bacteroides sp. | reverse complement strand
TATAACTCAGGCCGCCATTCAGCGAGCGCTCAATTTCATAACCGGACAGGAAGGGTTCGGGATTGGGGTCCCATGAGATCTCCATGTGGTACTGGTAGGGGGTGACCTGCACTCCCGTGGGGATCGATACCGGAGTGGCGGTCCCGTCGCCTTTGTTCACACGCATGTTGTCCACCAGGAGGGTATGCTCCGTGCCATCGCTGGCTCCCTGGGCAAACCCGATGGTCTTGATGACGGTGTAATCCACCCCGTCGCCCGACTCCAGGAAAAGGGACATGGGAATGGTGATCCGGGTCCATATCCCCGCCGGCAGGTTTTCCGACCATTCACCCACAGCGACAAAGATGCTCTTCCGGTTGGTGATGTCTTCCACGAACACCAGCGGCAGGTCCGCACTGCCGATCCCTTCGATGCTCTGCAGCCAGAAAACCATGGTATCGGTATCGCTGATATCCTGTTCCTTCCACTGATCGCCCGCGGCAATGGCGAACCAGTTCCCTCCCTCCTCCGACCGCCATTTCAGTCTCAGGGAATTCACCCCCTGCTGCGGGGCGATCACCGATTCCACGGGGAACCTGCGCAGGTCGGGTTCCTGTTTCCGTTCCAGTTCGCTGGGGGGGACCAGCTCCATCCAGCTGTATTCATAATAAGCATCGGCGGGACTGTCCTGGAAATAGAGGTATGCCTGGGCGTCCAGTTTTTCCCCCGCGATGCCTGACCAGGCCAGGATCAGGAGTAGCAATGCATGGTATCTTCCGTTCAATAACATGTATTAATTTCTTCCGGTTGTATTTTGCACCAGCGTGAACCCCGCTTCCCTGAGCCTTTCCGAATCCGGTCCCACAAAAACCTTAAAATCGCCGGGTTCAGTGATATATTCGAGATCTTTCCCGATGAACTTCAGATCATCCGCGGTAAGGGTAAAGTGGAGGGTACGCTGCTCCCCGGCTGACAGAAACACCTTCTGAAATCCTTTCAGTTCCTTAACGGGACGGGTCAGGCTTCCCACCAAATCCCGCACATAGAGCTGGACAATCTCATGCCCGTCATATGCACCGGTGTTTTTTACGGGAATGGACAGATGCAATGTGTCGCTCATGTGTATGAGGGCGTCCTCCAGATGGATCTCTCCATATTCAAAATCCGTATAGCTCAGTCCGAACCCGAACGGGTAAAGCGGTTCATTGGGCACATCCAGGTATTTGCTTGTGAACTTGTTGCCCGGGTCAGCAGGCCTTCCCGTGGATTTGACATTGTAATACACGGGGATCTGTCCCGCGTTCCTGGGAATGCTCATGACCAGCTTCCCGGATGGATTATACGCACCGGACAGGATGTCGGCGAGGGCATCACCGGCCCGGGTTCCCAGGTGCCATGCGTAGAAGATGGCCGATGCGCGTTCATCCAGCTGCGGAAAGCTCAGGGGCCGTTCGGCCATGATCATCACAACCACAGGAGTGCCGGTGGCGATCAGCTCCATGGCCAGCTCCTCCTGGATCCCGGGAATGTCCGGGATGGAACGGCTGGCGGCTTCCCCGCTCTGAGCCTGGGTTTCCCCGATGGCCAGGATAACCACATCGGAATTTCTCGCCAGGCTAAGGGCACGGCTGAAACCCGCACGGTCTGCGGAATAAAAATCACATCCCTGTTCATAGCGGATCTGGGAGGAAGTGAATCTTTTTCTGATCCCTTCCAGCAGGGTGACCACTTTGGTATGGTCGCCCGCCGCATGCCAGCTTCCCAGCATATCCAACTGATTGTCGGCCAGTGGCCCGATCACGGCAATGCTTCCGGGGGCAGTCAGCGGCAGGATCTTTCTGTCACCCGCCGGTTCATTTTTCAGCAGGACCACCGATTCCCTGGCTGAGACCAGCGCATGGTCCATCAGTTCTTCGCCAAAAACCACCGCTGCTTCACGTTCTTCACTGAAGTACCGGTAGGGATCATCGAAAAGTCCCAGCTGGAACTTGACCCGCAGGATCCTCCTGACAGCCGCATCAATCTCCCCCATACTGATTTTTCCCTGTTCCAGGGAGCGGGCCAGGGTTTCAGCAAATATCACGGACTGCATATCCATGTCCAACCCCGCCTGAAGGGCCAGCTCCCCGGCATGTTGCCTGTCAGCCGCCACCCCGTGGTCCTGTAACTGCTCGATGCCGCTGTAATCGGATACCACAAAACCTGTAAAACCCATCTCCCTCCTGAGGATGTCGGTCAGCAGGAACCCGCTTGCCGTGGCAGGGACCCCGAAAAGATCATTGAAAGAAGCCATGACCGAAACCGCCCCGGCTTCGATCCCCCTGCGGTAGGGTGGCAGATAAAATTCCCTGAAGGTGATCTCTGACATATCCACGGTATGATAATCCCTGCCTGCCTCGGGGGCCCCGTAGGCTGCAAAATGTTTGACACAGGCGGCCAGTGTGAAAGGGTCCGACAGGTCCGTTCCCTGGAATCCCTTCACCCGTGCTTCGGCGATCAGGCCACCCAGGTAAGGATCCTCCCCGGTTCCTTCCGATACCCTCCCCCACCTGGGATCCCTGGAGAGATCCATCACGGGGGCAAAAGTCCACTGAAGACCCGAGGCAGCCGCTTCTTTTGCAGAAAGCTCCGAGGAACGCTTCATGAGTTCCAGGTTCCACGAGCAGGCTTCGGCCAGGGGGATCGGGAAGATGGTCCTGTGTCCGTGGATCACATCATACCCGAACATCAACGGAATCCCCAGGCGGGTCTCCTCCACCGCAACTTCCTGCAGTTTCCGGTTGTATTCCACCGTATGGGCATTGAAGATATTTCCACATCTCCCGGCACGGATATCCTCCAGGTACTGGTCCCGCATGGTGGGACCCGTCACATCCCAGTCGCTGGTCAGCAGGTTCATCTGACCCAGTTTTTCTTCTGTGGTCATCAGTGACAGCACCGAGTCCACTTTCCGGCTCAGGTAGATTTCTGCCACCAGTTCACCGGTCTCCGTTCCACAACCCGCAAATAAGAGCTGGATCAGGATGATCCCTGTCACAATGCACGCTGGTATTCTCCTCATATCATCACGATTTAAAATCTCTTGTCCGGGCGACTAAAAGGGGCCTTCCAGCGCGAATTGAAATCCCAGTCGCTCCAATCCTTCCCGGACCTCCCTGTTTGCCATGAAAAGGTTCCACAGCAGTCCGGTCCTGTAATTCTCGATCATCACCACGATGGGCCCCTGATCGATGGCCAGGTACCTCCGCGGGAACCAGTTGTGCTGCAGGCTGAAGGCATCATAAAAACCATAGGGGCCCAGCAGCCTGGTGCCCAGGGAGTCATAAAAGAAACGGGCGGCCTTCATGGACTCCTCCGGGGAATAGGGAAAAGAAGAAAGTGCCGCAGTGGGGGAAATGACCCCCAGGTCCCTGGCCGGACTGTGTGCCGCGTAGCCGTCGACCGAATAACTTGCCGTCAGTCCCCAGCACCGGTCGCTGTAACCTTCATATCCTTTCGGATTTTCCGCGCAATAGCGATGATTGATCAGGGTATGGTTCACATTATGCCGCCAGTAGTCGGCATAGGAATCTTTCAGGTTCCTGGGGTCCAGTCCCAGGTAGGAATAGTGGGACCAGAAGAGGGGACCCCCGTATTCCCTGTCACCATTGTGCTCCAGTTCAAGGAGTAAGCCGTACCGGTAGTTTTCACCGCTGATCTCCCCTCCGCGGGCCCAACCCCTGTGGTAAGCTTCCGGGGGAATGGGATGGGTTTCAGAGGATGCTGCCAGGATGTAGGTGATCAGGCATTCGTTGTAGCCGGTGATCCTGTGATTCATTTCCCAGCCGTATTCGGGCGACCAGTGCCAGTAAAGCACGGGTTCCCCTTTCAGGTACCAGTCCCATTCCACTCCCTCACACAGGGCGGTGATCCGTTCCTGAAGAAGGGCTTCCGCGGGATCGGAACCATCCAGGTACTGCCTGACCGTCAGCAGTCCCTGCACCACGTATGCCGTCTCCACCAGGTCTCCGCCATTGTCCTTTGTACTGAAAGCCTTCACCCTGCCGGTCTCCCCGTACAGCCAGTGCGGCCATACCCCGTGGAACCGGTCGCACGTATCCAGAAATGCGGTGATTTTCTCCAATCTTTCAATCCCTTCCTGCCTGGAGATAAATCCCCGTTCCATCCCCACAACAAGGGCCATGAGACCGAAGCCGGAACCGCCGGAGGTGACCACATTGTGATCGTTCTGGGGATAGACCCCGTCCATGTGGATCCTTTCCCTGGCCATCCCTGAAACTGGTTCCGCACCCTCCCAGAAATAATTGAAAGTGGTGCGCTGGATCGTATCCAGCAATGCTTCATCGGAGAGCGCAGGCAATGCTTCCGTTACCGGCTGACCGCTGCCCTGGCGGCCGGGCTGGTTGCAGGAGACCGCCATCCCGAGGAAGAGCAAACCAGCGATGAAATGGATACATATTTCAGCAACAGATTTATTCCGTATGGTATATGTCATAGATTCGTCTGTTTTTTAACCTGCCGGACTACCAGCCCGGATTCTGTTCCAGTTGTTCCCCGCTCAGTTCCACTTCGGTCTGGGGTATGGGGTACCATTCATGTTTTCCCTGTTTGAAGCCGTACTCGGCCAGCACTGAAGCAGCCCTTCCCGTACGGAGCAGGTCCCAGTAACGGTCCTGTTCCCCGGCCAGTTCAAGCCGCCGCTCTTCCCAGATGTCCTCGATACCCGGGCTGCCGATGGGATCCAGGCCGGCACGGGCCCTCACCCTGTTCAGGGGAGTCGCCGCGTCACCTCCTGCATGGAATGCCGCCTCGGCATTGATCAGCAGGATTTCCGCGAAACGGAGGATCCGCACATTCTGGTCGCATCCGTAAGGACCGGTCACCCTCGGGATCCTGGAAGGCACGTACGCTTTCCCGTTGTACCTGGGAACATCCACCCCCTCCATGGTCTCGACCCCGGCTATGGTATCCCCGTCTTCGGTTGCATCCCCCCTGTAAAGAATGGTCACGGCTTTCCGGACCTCGTCCCCGGCCGCATCGAATGCTGCAGCCAGTTTATCGGTGGGAACGAACCATCCCCATCCGAACTGTCCCCGTACTGCCTGCGTTTCCGCGAACTGGCTGTTGGACAGGTCTCCCTCGCCGGGAACCTGTGTGGCAACGATCTCAAACAGGGATTCCTCGCAGAACTCCTGCTCGGGCCTGAACAGGCGGTAGAAGTCCGGGTACACATCAAACGGCCCGTTGTTGATGATATCATCCGATACGGATTTACATTCTGCCCAGTCCTCCCGGTACATAAGCACCTTGGCCAGCATTCCTTTCGCCGCCCACCGGGTGGCCCGTCCGTATTCGGAGGAGGGAACTGTTTCGGGCAGATCCGGAATGGCCGCCCTGAGGTCCGCCTCGATGAAATCCCACGTTTCGTCCAGCGTGGTCCGGATCAATCCTTCCGGTCCGGCCGGCACCTGTTCGATCAGGGGCACTCCCCCGAAAGCCCTTACCAGGTAGAAATAATGGAACCCACGCATGAAACGGGCTTCGGCAATCATCCGCTTTTTCACGCCCTGGTCCATTTCAATATCGGGGATGTTGGTCAGGATCTGGTTCGACAGGTTGATCCCTTTATATCGCCCGCTCCAGAAATCCTTGATCTGCTGCTGGGTCTTGGTATGCTGGTAGTTCACATAGTCATTGGCCCAGGATCCGTCGCCCGGACTGCTTCCCTTCAGTATTTCATCGGATGGAAGAGAACTCAGGATGAGATAATTGAAAGCAGAAATGTCCCAGGACCTCAAATACCCGTACATCGCATTCACGGCCTTCTGGGCATCTTCCTGGTTTTTGAAGAATTCTTCCCTGGGGATTTCACCCTCCGGGGGAAATTCCAGGTAATCCTTGCAGGATACCATTAAACCCAGGGTGATCGTCAATATGATAATTGTTCCTTTCATGGCGCTGTATTATGTGGTTTGGTACATCGGTTAAAAATCCATGGTAATGCCTACGTTGGTGATCCTGGAAAGCGGATACACCCCGTAATCCATTCCTGCTGTGGATGGGCTGCCTCCCGGGATCTCGGGAGAAAAACCGTTATATGAGAAAAGCGTCAAAGGATTCTGGGCACTCAGATAGACCCGGATCCGCTCGCCGGTCAGGCGTTCGGTCAACCTTGCAGGCAGGGTGTAGCCAGCCTGGACATTCCGGATACGGAAGTAAGCACCCGATTCGACCAGGAAGGTATTGGGATATATATTTTTCCCGCCCGCCAGGTCGGCCGACGGATAGGTATCGCTTGTCCCTTCCCCGTGCCACCTGTTCCCGGCAAAATCCGCATCATAGTTTTCATTGCCGAAACGGTTCGCCCGCTTGGCGTTGTAGATCTTGTTGCCTCCCACACCATGCATCTCAATGGAAAAATCAAACAGGCCCACATTCACTCCCATGTTAAAGGAGTAGAGTACTTTGGGTGTGTAACTTCCGTAAGGTATCCTGTCCCTGTCATCAATGATTCCATCTTCGTTCTGATCCACATAACGGAAATCGCCCGGGACGGCATCCGGCATGATCGGATCGCCTTCCCCGCTGGTATAATTATTCACTTCATCGAAATTCTGGAAGACCCCGTCCACCTCCAGCACGTAGAACTCGCCGATGGGATGCCCTTTCTGCGTATAGGTTGCCAGCGCCCCGTTAAATGCATTGGCATCATAGAAGGGAAGGGTCCCGGGTTCAAGATCGAAGACTTTATTGTGGTTGAAGGATACATTTCCGCCCACATTGTAAGACAGCCTTTCGCTTATCTGGTTATTCCAGCTGGCGCTTAATTCCACACCGGTATTCAGGATATCCGCATTGTTGTCCAGGTAACTGCTTCCCGAGGTGCCGGCCGTGCCGATCAGCGGGACCGGGAAAATGGCCGCCCTTGTCATCCTCCGGTACATCCCGATCTCCAGGTTGAGGCGGTAGTCCAGCATCAGCGATTCGATCCCCAGGTCATATTCCTCGACGATCTCCCAGCGCAGCAGCGGCTCCACCAGCGAGGTGATGGATGCCCCCTGGTGGATGGTGGAGCTGCCGTAGGGTCCGTATACCACGGAATACCCGCCCCAGTTATTCACGATCACCGTATACGCGTTCTGCGGAACCTGGTTGTTTCCCAGGATCCCCCAGCTTGCCTTCACCTTCAGAAAGTCGATGGAACTGATCCCGCCAAAGAAATCTTCCTGTGATACCACCCATCCCAGTCCGAGCGACGGGAAATTCCCCCACCGCTTTTCACCGGGGAAGGTGGATGAGCCGTCCCGCCGGAAAGTGGCGGTCAGCAGATAGCGTTCCCTGAAGGAGTAGAAGAGTCTCCCGAAATAGGAGTTGCTTCGGATAAGCGAACCGTAATCCCCTGCGCTCAGGTCCTCGATGGACCCGTTGTTCAGGTAGAGCGTGGCTTCCGAAAAATAAGGTACCCGGCTGGTGGAGGCACTCAGGCCCTGTCTCCTGAACTGAACAAAAGAGAGGCCTCCCATAACCTTCACCTGGTGCTCTCCGAAAGATTTGTCGTAGGTAACCGTATTGTCAAATGTGTAATTGAGCTCCTGTGAATTGGACTTGGAAAGGTGGGTGATGGTATCATTCTGTGTGACCGACACCCAGTATTCCGGAGAATAATTCCTGTTCTCTGCGTAACTTCCGTCAAAGGTGAAGGAACTTCTGAAGGATAGGTTCTCAACGGGAGTGATCTGGGCGTGCACATTTGCCAGGGTATTCAGCCCCTGGGACACATTGTTGTAATATTCTATGGTGGCCGCGGGGTTGGCGAAATTCCCGAATCCCAGTGATACCGGGTCGGTAAATGTGTCCGCATCCACCATGGGATCAAATGCGGGGGGTGCGATGAATGCCTGGCCGAGCACGTTGGCCGCATTGTCTGATTTCCACGCATTCAGGGTGATCCCGTAGCCTGCGCTCAGAAACCGGTTCACGGTGACGTCGGATGTTCCCCGCAGGTTGATCCGGGTGTAATCGTTATTCTTCACAAGACCTTCCTGGCTGGTAATTCCCAGTCCGTAATAGTAGGTTGAGTTTTCACCTCCCCCCGTGATACCGATGTTGTGGTTCTGGATGGTGGCGGGATTCAGGACTTCTTCAAACCAGTCGGTATCGGCCGTGTAGAGCGAAGGATCAAAAGGAGTGGAGGCGGTGCCCCTGTCCTCGCCAACGGCAATCTTTTCATTGACCAGGGTGATGTACTGTTGGGTATTCGCCAGATCGAGCAGGTTGGAAACCTGCTGGATGCCCACATATCCCGAGTAATTGAATTTCGGGCTCTGGAATTTTCCTCCCTTGGTGGTGATGATGATCACCCCGTTGGCAGCCCGGACTCCGTAAATGGCCGCCGAGGAAGCATCCTTGAGCACGGTGATCGATTCGATCTGCTGGGGCGACAGGAAACTGATGTCGTCCACATACACATCGTCTACCACGAATAGCGGACTGGCATCGGACCGGACGGTACCGAGGCCCCTGATGCGAATTGTCGGGGCGGTTCCGGGGGCTCCGTTGTTGGAGACCTGGATGCCGGACACTTTTCCCTGCAGGGCCTGACCGATGTTGGGAACGGGTTGCCTGTTGATATCATCCGCCTTTATCACAGAGACAGAACCGGTCAGGTCTTTCACCGCAGCAGTGCCATATCCGATGACCACCACCTCATCCATATCGAAAGCCATTTCTTCCAGCTGGATATTGATGGTCGACCGGCCGGCCACACCGACCTCTTCGGTCCGGTATCCGATAAAGCTGAATACCAGTACCGCATCAGACGGGGCCTCGATCTCGTAATCCCCGTTCAGGTCGGTGATCGTCCCCTGCTGGGTCCCCCTGACCATCACAGTTGTCCCGGGGATACCGTCATTTGCTGCATCTGTCACCCTGCCCCTGACCGTCAGTTGCTCCTGGGCTGACAATCCCGCTGCAGCCAGGATGAAGAGCATGATTAATCGCAGTTTTTTCATAGCCGAAGGTTTATGAGTTAGGTTTATAATCAACAAGTTCCGTAAAAATCAATTTGAGTCAAAACAAATGATTACACCTCTGATGCAGGTCCGGTAAAGTGTTTGAATATTCACTCATTTTTTACTCACCCCATAAGCGTACAAAAATTGCTTTAGATTGAAAAACAAATATTTAGGGGATCATTACTTCCATATGTTTTTTATATATATTTTCCCTGATTATGAAAAAAACGCAGTATTATTGTAGTAATATTTACAGCATTCAGGCATTTTGCCACCATCTCAGGACCGTTTTAACAGGCTGGTGAGAACGATGAGCTTACATATAACAGGAAGGGCCATCTCCTTGTTCATTTGCATATTCGGGCCGGCGATCATGATTTGTGTCCGGGCACAGGAAGCCTACCTGGTCCGGAATTTCACCAAACAGGAGTACAGTGCAGAGAGCCAGAACTGGTCCATTGCAACAGACAGGGATGGATTTGTGTATGTGGCCAATAATGCGGGATTGCTCGAGTTTGACGGGGTGGAGTGGAATTTTTATCCCTCGCCCAACGAAACTGTTCTGCGATCGGTGGCCATTGACCGGGAGGGCAGGATTTTTACCAGCGGATACAGGGAGATTGGTTTCTGGAGGAGGGACAGTTTGGGGAACCTGCAGTACCATTCCCTGAATCCGCTTGCAGAACCGCTTTTCAGCAAGAATGAAGAATTCTGGACCACGGTTATCTCCGGGGAAGAGGTCTACTTTCACTCCTTTACTTCCATTTTTATTTATGACTACAATAACTTTCAGGTGGTCAGGCCTGATGCCCTGATCCATTCGGTGAGCCTTGTGAACGGAAGCCTTTGTCTTCACCTGTCGGGGAAGGGGCTGTACCTGCTGGGGGACACCCTGCTGATACCCTTTCTGACAGTTCCCGCAGTCAAAGACAACCTGGTGGCCTTTACCAGGCAACTGCCTGATTCCACTCTGCTGATCGGTACAGAGTCGGAAGGTTTGTTCCTGTATGGGGATGGCAGGCTGGTCCCGTGGCTGGAGGAGTGGAAGGGTTATTTCTCCAGGAACAAGATAAACAGGGGTGCCATCACAGCAGATGGCTCAATGGTGATCGGAACGCTTCTTGACGGGATCATGGTCTTTGACAGGGAGGGGACGCTCATTCACCACCTGAACAATGACAACGGCCTGCAGAACAATACCGTCCTGGGAATCCACTGTGTTGGGAGAGATCATATATGGCTCTCACTGGACCAGGGGGTGGATCTTGTTTCCTTCCGGATGGATCCCTCCTTCACCCTGGTTCGGCAGGAGGACATAGGGGCGGTCTACTCGGCGGCCAGGCAGGGCGATATACTTTACCTGTGTACCAACCAGGGGGTGTTCTGGCGTGTCTTGGAGGAGGAAGGCCAACCATTCCGGTTTATTCCCGGTACCCAGGGACAGGCCTGGAGTATCCATCAGTATGACGGCGAACTGATCGTCAGTCACAATTCAGGTACTTTCAGGATTGGAAACCATGTGGCAGAAAAAATCTCCGCCGTATCCGGTGGTTTCAGCCTGATCAGGCATCCTCATAAGGACAATGTGCTTGTACAGTGCACCTATTCAAACATCGTCTTTTTTGAAAAAAGTCACGGGAAATGGGAATACCATTCCCAGCTTTCCGGTTTCAACGACCTGATCCGGTATATCGAGTTCGACCACGTGGGGAACCTCTGGGCCAGCCATATGCACCGGGGAGTCTACCGTATCAGGCTGAATGATGCACAGGACTCCATTGTGCATCTGCAGTATTACGGGGACCCGGTCTTCGGGAAAGATTACGATATCCAGGTGTTTAAGATCGAGAACCGGATCATATTCACCACAGGTGAGCAGATCTATACCTATGACGACATCAACGACACCATTCTGCCCTACGATCATTTGAACAGGTCGCTGGGGAAACATACACGATCCCACAGAGTCATTGCGGGGCCGGACCACCATTACTGGTTTATCAGCCAAGCGGGTATAGCCCTCTTCCGGATCTTCAATGCCGAAATAAAGGAAATCAGGGAATACCCGAAAACACTTTTCAAGGGACACCTGATCTCCGGGTATGAAAATGTCATCCCCCTGAATTCTCTGGAAGGATTGCTTTGTCTGGATAATGGGTATGCCATCCTCCGGGCGGACCGTCCGGATCTTTCCCGCATGATTGAAGATAAGAAATTGTTGCTGAAAAAAGTGGAGATCATGGGACGCAACGGGAGGGCTGAACAATTGCCCGTGGATACAAGAATGATCCGTATCCCGTTCAAAAAAAATTCCCTTACCCTCAGTTTTGCATTCCCTTACCATTCGGGCGAGACTTTTCAATTCCAGTCCTATGTGGAGGGCCTGGATGAAACCTGGAGCAGGCCTCTGGATAAGCCTGTTTTCAATTTTACCAGGATACCCTACGGAGAATACAAGATCCATGTCAGGGTTTCCAATATGTGGGACAGAAAAGCAAGATCTGCAGAGATCGGGCTGGTAGTTGACCCGCCCTGGTACCTGAATAAGATTACACTTGCGGTTTATTTACTTGTATTTCTGCTGCTAATGATCACCGGCAGGTATTTGCTGTTGCGTCGGATCAGGATCCGGGAAAAGCATATCAGGGAATCCAAGGAAAAGGAACTGATCAGGCTCAGGAATGAGAAACTGAACGCGGAACTGGCGTTCAAGAACCAGGAACTGGCGAATGCCACCATGGCGATCATCAAGAAAAATGAATTCCTGATGGAACTGACCGAGATCATCAAGAAACAGAAGGCCGAACTGGGGACACGGTTTCCCGATAAATATTACTCCAGACTGATCGGAAAAATAGACCGGAACATATCCAGCATGGATGACTGGAATGTGTTCCAGATCCATTTTGAAAAGGCCCACGAGAAATTCCTTCAAACGTTGATGGGCAGGTACCCGCAACTTTCCCACGGTGATCTCAGGTTGTGCGCATACCTGCGGATGAACCTTTCCTCCAAGGAGATCGCTCCCCTGATGCGGATCTCTTACCGGGGCGTGGAGAATCACCGCTACAAGCTGAGGAAGAAGCTGGGACTGAAAAAAGAGGAGAACCTGACGAATTTTATTCTATCCATCTGACATCAGATTCCAGTAAGGATAAATACCAATCATGAGATTGTTATTTTTCGGGGATTGACGTAACTTTATCCGGAAAGCTTCAAAACTTAAGAAAACATGATCATGAAAACCATCGGAAAAGTTATGGCAACCGGGATCATCCCTGTCCTCTTCTCCCTGTCCATATGGGCCCAGGAATCAAATATCTATGAACAGGAGGGATATGTCTCGCTTTTCAACGGAAAGGATCTGACAGGCTGGAAGACCCCGGAAGGGGACAACGGTCACTGGTCCGTGATTGACGGTGTGATCGACTATGATGCGCGTTCCGAAGCCAGGGGGGATAAGAACCTCTGGAGTGAAAGCGAGTTCACAGATTTCAAATTGCATGTGGAATGGCGCTTCAAAGGGTACGGCGACCATCTTTTCCCGCTTCCCACCATCCTGCCCAATGGGGAATACGTGCGCGACAAAGACGGCAACACCATCGAGCCACTCGGGCCAAACTCCGATTCGGGCATCCTGCTGAAAGGATCCGGACAGGCCAATCTCTGGTGCTGGTCGGTTGGATCGGGGGAGCTGTGGTCGGTCAGGACCGATACATCAATGCCGCCGGAAGTGAGGGCCGCAGCGGTACCTTTGGAAAACGCCGATCAGCCGGTGGGGCAATGGAATGCCTTTGACATCACGGTGACCGGTGACCGGATCACCATCGTGAACAACGGGATCACGGTGATCGACAATGCGCTATTTCCCGGGATGGATGAAAAGGGACCCATCGGGTTTCAGCACCATGGCGGGATCAACCCGGAAACCGGCAAACTCCAGGGAGCATCCAGCCTGGTGCAGTTCCGGAATATCTGGATCAAGGAACTGTAGGTGTTGGCCTTGCACCAATCCATTTAACGGTTCATACCATGTCCAGGAACCCCCTGAACCTGCTGTTGAGATTTTTACTGGAGCTCATCGCCCTGGCTGTCACGGCAATCTGGGGATACAGCCTGTCGGATACATGGTCCCGCATTCTTTGGGCCATTTTGTTCCCCCTGATTTTTGCTGTCCTGTGGGGGGTATTCACGGTCCGGGACGACCCGAGCCGGTCGGGAAAGGCCGTTGTACAGACCCCGGGTGCCATCCGCCTGCTACTGGAACTGGCCCTGTTCGGAGCTGCCACATGGATGCTGTTTAACCTGGGCTATGCTGAGACAGGCGCCATCTTCGGAGGAGTGGTATTATTGCATTACCTGCTCTCGTTCGACCGGATCCTCTGGCTGCTGAAAACCGGGAAAGGAAACCGGAATAATACCCGGGAGCGGTGATCCCGGCCGGATTTAATTCTCCCGGACAAACACATACATCCGCTCCGCGTTCCTGTCCTCCGGGAACTTACCGGGATAATCCCCTGTCGATGACATGTAGATTTCCAGCTTACCGTCCCCGGCCAGGCGCAGGATGCAGAATTCCGAGGTCCATTCGGAACCCGCTGTGCTGCAATCGCCCAGGCAGAGCCGCAACCGTGCCGGTGAGGAGCCTGCATCCAGGAGATACCCTCCTTTTAATTCGGCTTTGGTAGCGTCAGGAAATTCTTTCTGAAAAGCATAGGAAGACCCGTCCAGAAAATTGATGGATCCCCCGGTGTAAGCATCTCCCGTTGATTCCAGTGCCCATTTTCCCAGGATGTCTTTTTCGATATCCTGGGCATGAAGCTGGTTAAAAAACAAAAGAATGAAACAACTCAGGGAGATAATGACCAGGCGTCCAGGTCTCCCGATCCGGCAATTACTTAATTTCATGATATTTGGTGTTTAATCAATCAACAATTTATAAAAAAAGTGACAGAATTTGTTAATTTTGCGAACGAAACGCCCGGTCGGTTTGCCGAGTGGCTAGGCGCTGGTCTGCAAAACCAGTTACAGCGGTTCGAATCCGCTACCGACCTCTTGACAAGTAATAAACCCGCTGAATTTCAGCGGGTTTTGTGATTAAACGTAGAAGATCACTTATTCTTCTGTTTTGCAAAAACTTTAACATAAGCTTCCTCCATTTTCCCTATTTCAGTTTCACTCAATTCCGGGTAGAATTTTCGTTTGCGACTTGATAGTCTTCCTTCATTCTGATGAAGGAAAGAGATCATGCGATCAATTCTATTATCTGGCATATCAACAATACTTTGGATGTTACTTTTAAGTTCATCATAGCACTGAAGAAACAGTAGTTCTTCTGGTATATCCTTCTGAATCGTTGTCCGTATTACTCTGGCTAAAAAAGCGGTGTGATTGGTTAAGTCCGGAAATCGGTATAATCCTTCTATTTCTGATGGATTAATAACACTTAGTTTCCCGGAGTCATTAAGATCATACTGTACCTTTCGATTAATCATTGTGGAAAGCAACTCCAGGGTATTATCATATTCTCCGATATTTGAAAGTATTTGAGCAGAAACAGGAAGTATTGTATTGTTGGGGATAATGCCATCACGTACAAGAATATCATGAATTAGAAAACGATGAATTCTGCCATTGCCGTCTTCAAATGGATGTACATATACAAAACCAAATGATACCATTGCAGCCTTAATAATAGTTTTTGTAGAAGTGTTCTTTTCATTTAGGTTAGCGATTCCATTCATTAGAGAATCCACAAATTGCGGAGGTGGACATACATAATGTATTTTTTGTGTAGCATCTCTCATGGTTTGGCCAACATAATTCTGGAAATCCCTGAACCCATTATCGGCATATCTTGGATCGACTATTGTGTTTTGTATACGAACCAATTCTCTTTCTGATAATGATTCTTCAAAAGATTTTTGTCCTGCTTGTTCCAATAACGCAATGAACTTCTCCATCCTGTCTTGAGGAGGATCTTCATTCTCAATTTCACTGGATGATTTTGATTCTTTTTTATAGAGGTAATAGCTTGCTCTCTTGAATATTTCAGGTGAATATTCGTGTTCCAGGCTTTCCATCGCTCCTTCTATATTCCACTCAAGTAACTCGCTAAGCTCTGCAGTCCTTCTTATGATTGGACAGAATTCATTTGTTCCCAGCAGATTATCGTTTACTTTCCATTTGGATATTTTTTTTATATTTCCTGTTATATACTTAGAAGAGTCCAGAATATTCTCATAATTTGTGGTTGTAACAATAACATCTATTGGCCTGCCTCCTGTAAACTCGTATAAGTAGCCAATAATTCTCGGATACTTTCTGTTTGGTTTTGACTTGATATAATCTTCTATTGTTTGATGTTTTATTGAATTAAAAACCTCCTTGATAAATGCCAGGTTTAGGTCATCATATTTTAGAGCAAATTCTAAATGGGATATTACGTTATCATCCTTCACATCATATTTTGATTTAAAAGTTTGTATTACAGTACCTGAGGAACTTAGTTCTGATTTATCCGTTGTTCCAATGTATGATTCATGTGATAGTTCGAATCCATGGATATTCAACTCTTCCTGGAGCCATACAAAGCCTGCTTTTTTCATTTCTTCTCTAACAGTTGGTGTCAATTTGGTTTCTTAAGGGTAAATATAGATTATTTTATATAAATAAGGGTAAATACAGTTTAATACATTTTATTTTGGGTAAAATAAGTTTATCATAAAAGGATTCTTATAGACTCTCTTTGGGTAAATATAGTTTTGTCGGGGTAATATTAATTTCTTCCCCGACTTGAAGGGTAATTTCAGGTTTCATGGCAAAAGATCGAGCAAGCACTTCGCTACTGACCTCCATTAGTACAATAAACCCGCTGAATACCAACGAGTTTAGTTTTTTGATATAGCTACCGGGCAATCCGCCTATTCCACAAGGATCTTTTCCGTCCTGACAAATTCTTTTGACCTCACCGTGACAAAATAAACCCCTTTGCCAAATCGGCTCATGTCGATCTGGTGTGAGGTCCCTTCCATGGCAGCGACATTCATCAAATGACCATTCAGGGATGTGATTTCGATCATGTAACGGCCGGTTTTTTCTGTTTCGATATTCAACAGGCTACTAACAGGATTCGGATAAATTGATATTCTTTTCCTGCTGTCTGAAATGTCTGCAACACCTGTGGTGCTTTCATTGATAGATAAAGTAGACAGCATAATGGTATCACCACTTGAACTTCCGTTACTATTGGCGATGTTAAAGGCACCGTAAAATATTACCTCCCCTGAACCTGAAGCAGGTGCTGTCCACTCAAATGTCCAGGCTTTAGATCCGCTACCGCTTGTACCCGAAGAAGTATGTGTGATGTAGTTTTGATTTGAAGTTAATGTCGTTTCCTGACTTGTATTTACCAATGTTCCCAGAACAGTCCCGCTGCTGTTTTGCGGTGAAACTTGAAAACCAAATTTTGAGGAACCTGTTCTTGATGCCTGGGCGGTAATTGTGTAAGTGGTGTTAGCAACATAACCATCTTCGGGAATGTCTGAAGTAATCCAGCCTGTTTCCATTTGAGCAGCTGGACCAGCATGACAACTCGTGCAATTCTTATTTCCCCCTGCAGGGTCTCCACTGTATCCAGGTTGCGCACCTGAGGAATTCTTCAATGAATGATTGTTTTTATCCCCACCAGATGTAAATGCCATGATAACAATTGTTGAAACGATGACGGCTATCAACAGAATAGTCTTTTTCATACCAATACTTTTGTGTGTTATTGCATTTGGTGATTGCGTACTGTTCATTGAAAGGTATAATATTTTCTTCAAATCAAGAATGAATACGGGTATTTAAAATGCCTGTAAAGAGGGATGTATACACCATATGTTAGATAACCGTTTCGTGAAAGGAACACTCCGGCAATCAGGTGAAATGATAACTATCGTGCAGATTTTAAATGTGAAATTCAATCAACAGCGATCAAGGTCGCAGAACTGCGATATGTAAACCAACTTCTATGTTAAAAGCAAGCCTTTTACTATCTTCACAACCATGAGAACGGTCAGTCAAGAATCAACCGGATGGCAAGCGCTGCCCGGAAAGTCGGCCTTTAACCATGAACGGGATAAATTGCCAGATGCAGGAGCAGGCGTTCTCATGCAACCAGGCAAAGATTGATTTTCATTTCCCGAAGTCCTGTTCCAGGATCCTCCGGGCCATCCTGTCGATGAAATCCCGGTCGTTGACCGTTACACCCACCGAGCAGTTGGGTTCTCTGTTTTCATCGATACGGGTATATCCCCCGTCATCTACGTAGACAAAGGCCTCTCCCGTGGTGAACAGATCGGGCCAGAGCACCATTCCAACGGCTACCGCGTCGTACATTTTGGGTGTGACCGCCCAGTCGGCATGCCTGTACCAGAGCGCGTAGAGCGATCCGAGCGCATCGGTAAGGGGTGTATTTCTCATGGCTATGGCGGTGAGGTAGTCGTCCCCGATGATGACATGGTCCGTTACGTCGAGGGGAGCGAGGGTAATATTCGCACCGGATCGCATCAACTTTTTCCCGGCAGATATATTTCCCCTGACATTCCATTCGGCCGACGGCTCTCCGCCACCGTATCCCTTTTCGATGGAACCGAACATGGAAACAACCCGTTTGGCTTTTTTCAGGATATCCGGATCTTTGTCCAGCATGACCGCAATATTGTCCACCGGTCCCACTGTGAACAGGATCACCTCACCGGGATACCGGTTCAGCATCCGGATCATGAAATCGGCCGCGTGTTCTTGCTCAGGCAGGATCCTGTCAAAACCCCCGGACCAGATCATCTGGGCGGATGGCCCTTCCAGGTCGGTTTGCTCCCCCACCACCGATGGCGTATGATCGCCCAGGTACACGGGAATGTGATCCATTCCGGTTTCGTACAGCAGTTTCATCGCCATTTCACCCCTTCCCGGGGTATTTCCATGATCGAGCGTAATGCCCAGGATCTCGACTTCTTCCTGGCTGGTGAGCAACAATGCCAGTGCGAATGCATCATCAATATCCCCTCCCAGGTCGCAGTCAAAGATCACCTTTTGTTTCTGGGCGTCAGCCTGCGTGAGACAAAACGCTGTAAGCAGTATGCAGAGGAAGTATTTCATGACTATCCCTTTCCCTCGATGGTTCTGATGCGGCCGTCCGCCTCGTATTCCATTTCGACCACCTTCAGGCTGCGCAACCAGGTTTTTCCGCCCGAAGGTACGCTGTCGTGGTGGAAAAGGTACCAGTGCCCCCTGTATTCCACGATGGAGTGGTGGGTCGTCCATCCCACCACCGGGGTGAGGATCACTCCCTGGTAGGTAAAGGGCCCGTAGGGTGAGTCGCCCGTGGCGTAGCAAAGCAGGTGGGTGTTCCCTGTGGAATAGGAGAAATAGTACTTCCCCTGGTACTTGTGCATCCAGGAGGCTTCGAAAAATCTGCGCCTGTGGTCCCCGGCCTTCAGGGGTTCCCCGTTCTCATCCAGGATGATCACCTCCCCGGGTTCTCCGGCAAAACTTAGCATATCCTCGCTCAGGGCTACCACCCTTGCACCCAGGGCCGGTTCCCCGTCACCCGGTTCTTTTCCGCATTCCTGCGCCTTGTTGTTGCGGTAACGCTGGAGCTGTCCGCCCCAGAGCCCCCCGAAATACATGTAGTGCTTTCCGTCATCATCCCGGAATACGCACGGGTCAATGCTGTAGGAGCCGATCATGGGATGCGGCTCCGGGATGAAGGGACCTTCGGGCCGGTTGCTGACAGCAACCCCGATCCGGAAAATATCGGTCTTGTCCTTGGCCGGGAAATAGAGGTAGTACTTCCCGTCCCTGAAGGCCGCATCGGTATCCCACATCTGCCTGCCTGCCCAGGGCACATCCCTGATGTCCAGGGCCACGCCGTGGTCGGTCACTTCCCCGTCCACCTCTTCCATGGAAAGGACGTGGTAATCCCGCATGTCGAAATGGTCCCCCAGATCGTTTTCAGGGATGCCCGATTCAATGTCATGGGAGGGATAGATGTACAGTTTTCCCTCGAACAGGTGTGCCGCCGGGTCGGCGGTGTACATGTGATCTACCAGGTACCTTGCTTTTTTCATTCCCCGGCAGCTTTCATGATCTCTGCCACTACGGGCTTTGGCTGGAATTCCCTGTCAAAGAGCAGGGGATAATCGGTCCTTCCGCGAATGGGCCAGTTGTTCTTCCAGGAATGATTGTCCGAAACGCCCCAGGTGGTCACGCGCTTGATGATGTCCTCATGCTTCAGGAAGAGCTCAAAGAAATCCATCCACCGGTCGTTCATGGCAGTATTCACTGAATCCGGCAGTCCCCCGGGGTAGGGATTCATTCGCTCGAGGTATGCCGCACGGTCGGATATCTCCGCGCCTGCATTGCTCCAGGGACTGGGCAGAACAGAGATATCCATTTCGGTAATGTGGACATCCACCCCTGCATCCCCAAAAGCCAGGATGCTCTCCTCGACAGCTTCCAGGTCGGGATAATCCATTCCATAATGAGCCTGCATGCCCACACCGTCAATCCGGATCCCCTTATCCTTGAGGCTGTGAACCAGGTTCACAACGGCATTCCTTCTGCCCGGGTGGAACATGGAGTAATCGTTGTAGATCAGTTCGGCATCCGGATCGGCCTCATGGGCAAATCGGAATGCCAGTTCCATATAGTCCTCCCCGATGATCTCGTAGAATTTGGTCTTTCGCCAGGAACCGTCATCCTCGAAAGCCTCGTTCACCACATCCCAGGCATGGACTTTTCCCCTGTAGCGCCCTGCCACAGTGCTGATGTGTTCCTTCATGCGTTCGATCAGGACATCCCTGCTGACCTCATTCCCTGCGGAATCGGTAAAAAACCATCGCGGGGCCTGGGAATGCCACACCAGGCAATGGCCCACTGTGTACATATCATGCTGCTGTGCGAATTCGATGAATTGATCCGCAAGCTCGAAATTGTATTTCCCCTCCTCCGGGTGGATGGGACCGCTTTTCATGCAGTTTTCCGCCACCACCGAATTGAAGTGTTGATGGATGAGTTCCAGGGTAGCCGTATCTTGTCCAAGGATCTGGGCTCCACCCAGGGCAGCACCCATATAAAATTTCCCTTCCAGGGCATCTTTGAGCCCTTTCTCATTGGGCTCCTGACTTGTACAGGCCATTGTCAAACAGGCCAGGATCAATAGCATGGTGTTTTTCATGTCAAGGATTATTTATAGGTTTTTCTTCTTTCGATCAGTTCATTTTCAATTTTTACTTCCATTTTCTTATTGATGGAATAAAAGAACAGGCAGGCGACACTTACCATGAAAGTAAGGGTGGGATAAACGCTCATGAGCATCTTGATCCCCTGGATCACTTCCGGAGATTGAACGGCCAGGCTTTCATCGTATCCGTAAGCTCCCAGGATACCGGCCACCAGGGCTCCTCCGATGCTCAGGCCGGCCTTGAGCCCGAAGATCATGGCAGAAAAGATGATGGCCGTTGCGCGGCGGTTGTTCTTCCATTCGGAAAAATCGGCCACATCGGCGATCATGGCCCAGAGCAGCGGGATGGTCAGTCCGTAAAAGAAACCATGAAGGATCTGGGTAAGGAACACCAGGGTGACCGCTTCGGGCGGATAGAATACAAAGGCCAGCAGGCAGAGTGCGGAAAGGAAGAGGCCTGTTCCGAATACATCCCGCTTGCCAAAGCGGTCTGCAAGTCCCTTGGAGAAAATAATACCCACGATCATGAAAACAATGCCTCCTGCATTGAAGAGACTGAACCCTGCTGTAGCCGTATCATTGGAAAGACTCAGGAATGAAGGCAGCTTACCCAGAAAGGCGGCCAGGTGTGACTCGCTCACATAATTTTCGAAGTAATACACATAGGAGCCTCCTTTGAGCGACAGGGTAATGAACACAAAGATGGTCAGGATCAGCATGGCGACCCAGGGCCGGTTCCGGATCAGGTCACCCAGGTCTTCCTTCAGGGTAGACTTCTGCTCAGGCCTGGGAATCACCCTTTCACGGGTGGTCAGGAAAGTGATGATAAAGAACAGGACTCCCACACCGGCAAACAGGCTCATGGTGATCTCGAATCCCTTGACCCTGTCCCCGTCGCCCAGGTGAAGCACCAGGGGAAGCAGCAGAACCTGCACAATGAATTGTGCGACCATCACAGCAACAAAACGGTAGGATGAGATGCTGTTGCGCTCGGCGATATTGCCCGTCAGCACCCCGCTGAGGGCCGCATAGGGGAGATTGTTGGCCGAGTAGACCAGCACCAGGATGATGTAAGTGATCAATGCGTAGGCGATCTTTCCCGATTCCCCGAAATCAGGCGTGCTGAAAGCCAGGATGGCCATGATCCCGAAGGGGACAGCCGTCCAGAGGATCCAGGGCCGGAATTTTCCCCAGCGGGTATTGGTCCGGTCGGCAATGGCACCCATGACGGGATTGAAAAATGCCCCGATCATTCCGCCCGTGAAGATGATGGCCGAGGCAGCAGTCGGCGGGACCTTGTATACATCGGTATAGAAAAAGGCCAGGAAGGTCATCAAGGTCTGGAAGATCAGGTTGGCGCTCAAATCACCCAGGCTGTAGCCGATCTTCTCCCATACAGAGAGTTTGACGTTTGATTCAGACATGACGGATAGTTTCAGATTGGTGTTTAAAGATAAAAGTTTTCATCATATCATCTGCAACTTTCTGCTTCATGTGATGTGACGCAATGAAAAGATTGTTTCATACAATGGCTTTTCGTGTTGTCGGTCACAGCAAAACAGGAATACTCCGCATCCCAACCAATTCCCCCCATTGTATGATGATCGCTTGCAATTCCGGCCTTTTACTATCTTCACAAAAATATGCGTATGGGGACATCCAGTCAGAAATCAAACGGATGGCATGCACTGTCCGGCAGATCAGCCCTTGCTTTCCTTTTGTATTTCAGCTGCTTTATTCCTCTTTCGGCCTTTGGCCATGAAAGGGATAAAAGGCCAGCTGATATTGATTCCACGATCTGCCCGGAAGAGGCGTCCAGGCTCCTCAGCGCATATATTCAGTATCCTTCGGTCACAGGGAACGAAAAGCCTGCGGGTGAATTCTTTTCCGGATTGTGCCGTGAAAGGGGCCTGAATGTTAAGGTGTTTACAGATGCTCCAGACAGCTACAACTTTGCGGCTTCCCTCTACCCGTTCCAGTCCGGTAAGCCGAATATTATCCTGTTAAGTCATATCGATGTGGTGAGCGAAAGTGATCTTTCGGAATGGAGGGAAGGACCTTTTTCGGGTGCGATCATCGAGGATACAATCTGGGGCAGAGGGACGATCGACATGAAAGGAATGGCCATCATGCAGCTGCTGGCTATTTCTGCCTATGTGCAGAAGGCGCAGGAATCGGATCTGCCGGTGAATGTTACACTGCTGGGAGTTTCAGGGGAGGAGAACTATGGGACCATGGGCGCCAGGATCATCTGCGATTCCTTCCTGCGGGAATTGAATCCTGTCGTGGTGCTGGGTGAAGGAGGGGTCGGTTCCCGGGATATACTCACGAAATCGAAGGAACGACCTGTCTTCTGTATCTCCGTCTCTGATAAAAGAGCGCTCTGGGTGGAACTCCACATCGATTTCCCCACCTCCGGCCATGGATCGGTTCCCCCTCCTGAATATGCCAATAAAATGATGATCAATGCTTTGAGCTCCCTGACCCACCTGAAGCCAAAAATATATTTCAACAGTCAGACCAGGGATATGTTCAGGGCGTACGGGGCCATGGAAAAAGGTCTGACAGGATTCATGATCAAGCACCCGGTCATATTTAAACCACTTATATCCATTAAGGTAAGGAGGGATCCACTGCTGCTTGCCACCGTAACCAATACAATGACGGTAACGCATTTCGACGGGCAGGATTATGATATCAACCAGGTACCCCAGGAGAGCTCCGTGGTGCTGGATTGCAGGCTGTTACCCGGGACCATGACTGCGGAATTCCTGGATTTCCTCCACAGTGAAATCAATAACAGTGAAGTAGAGATCCGTGTCCTCAGGGAAACCCAACATGCACCCGCCACTGTCCCCGATATGTTTTTACCAATCCTGGAAGAAGCGGTGAAGGAAACCTATCCGGGATCGGGGATGATGACCATCCTGTTCCCGGCAACCACGGACAACAATTACTTCAGAAACAGGGGGATCCCCGTCTACGGCCTGAACCCGGTGATCATGGACCAGGAACTTATGAAAACGGTCCACAATTATAATGAAAGAATCCCTGTGGAATGCCTTACAAGGGGTACGGAAGTCTACATGAGATTCATCGGAAAACTGCTTTCAGATCCCCAGGATCTCCTTCATGTTATTTCCGAGGATCATCCCGGTTTCCCGGACAGGTAATCCCAGCGACCTGACCCTGGAAATGATTTCATGGAGGTTGTCTCTGCCAAAAGGCGTATCTGATCCCATCACGATCTTCCGTGGTCCGAACGTTTTCAGTGCCAGTTCAATTCTGTGGACCGGCACCAGCGGAGGGCAGGAAATATCAAAACAGATGTTGTCACCCACCTGTTTCCTGTTCCTGATGAACAACTCCAGGCCGATGAGATGACCAGTAATGAAAATGGTTTCATAGGATCTGGAGACCTCAATGAAATCCAGGATTTCTTTTTTCGAATACAGGTGGATGAAGACCGGAAATTTGTTCGAAGATGCAAAATCGGCGATGCGATGGAAATGCGCAGACTGAATACGAAATGGATGACAACTCTGATGGAGCTTAATGCCTCTGAATTTCCATGATCCATATTTTTCCCGGAGTACCTCGATGATCCCCTCCCGCAGCGGATTGGCCCAGAAGAACTGCAATATCCGTCCTCCTGAAATAGACGAGATTTTGAACACCTCTTCATTTTGACGGTCAATATGCTGCTGCACCTTTTCGCTTCTGGTGCCCAGGCGGATCATCCTGTTGACTGAATAATTGAGATCCTTCCCGCCCATCCTGGATAGCATGTGAGGGATCCACATGGATCTGTCCCTGGGTGAATCGCATGGACAAAGGATTACTTTATCCGCCCCTGACCGGTCCAGGGTAGAGAGAATGGAGGGAAGATCTTTGTATTCACCCCCGAGATGTGCATGGCCATCTATAATCATACGTATTGAACTGCGTCGGCAAATTTAGTCCAAGGTTTTTAAAAACGGACCTTCGGTTCAGATTAATTACCTGAGGCGGTAACAGGAGTTCTCCTGTAACCAGGCCAGGAATGATTTCCCCTGTTTTGATATCTGCGGGTAAAAATGCAATTTGCAGGTAACATTGCTCAACATGGGGATGTAAAATGAAATACCGTATGAGAAGGATAATTCTTACGATTACTGTTTTATTCCTGATTGCGCAATTTGCTCAATCACAGGATATTGTAAAACATGCGCCAGCTGGATTTGACATCTTCCGAAACGATATACCACACGGAAGGATTGATACGATCTATTATGATTCAGAAACAGTGGGGACCCGGCGAAAAGCTTTGATCTACACCCCTCCGGGATTTTCAGAAGGAAAACATTACCCGGTGCTTTATCTGTTGCATGGTATCGGCGGAGATGAAAAGGAGTGGCTTCACGGGGGTCAGCCCCAGGTGATAATGGATAACCTGTATGCCGGAAATGCGGTCGAGCCCATGATCGTCGTCATGCCCAACGGCAGGGCCATGAAAGACGACCGTGCTATGGGAAATATCTTTGACAGTGAAAGAGTGCGGGCATTTGAGACTTTCGAACATGACCTCCTGAACGATCTGATCCCTTTTGTAGAACAAGCATATCCTGTTATCCGGGACCGTGAAGCCCGGGCCATTGCAGGCCTGTCGATGGGAGGAGGCCAGGCATTGAATTTCGGGCTGGGGAACCTTGACCGGTTTGCCTGGGTGGGAGGTTTTTCATCGGCCCCCAATACGAAAACTCCTGAGGAGCTGGTTCCTGACCCGGATGAGGCAAAGGAAAGGTTGAAATTATTATGGATTTCATGCGGCGACAAGGATAACCTCCTCACGATAAGCCGGAAACTCCACAATTATCTGGAGGACCATCATGTTCCCCATATCTACTATGTGGAGCCGGGCGATCACAATTTTGATGTATGGAAAAACGACCTCTATATGTTTTCCAGGCTGTTGTTCAAACCAGCAGCCCAAACAGAATTGGATCCATATGACATCATCGCACAAAAAACCCACAGCGATAACGGCGACGGTACTTACACCAATCCGCTGATCCCCGCTGATTTTCCTGACCCGGATGTCATCCGGGTGGGAGACACCTATTACATGGTGAGCACCACCATGTTTGTATTCCCAGGGGTGACAGTCCTGAAATCGAAAGACCTTGTAAACTGGGAATACTGCAGCAACGCGGTGCCCCGTTTCGATTTCAGCCCGTGTTATAACCTTGACGGATGCAACCGGTACGGGCACGGCCAGTGGGCCACGAGCATCCGTTATCATGACGGGACATTCTACCTGTTGTTTATCACACTCGATGAGGGCGGATTCCTCTGCTCGGCTGAGAATCCGGAAGGCCCCTGGGAAATCCGGAAATTGCCCCAAGGGTTTTATGACCCGGGCCTGTTTTTTGATGATGACGGGAGGATCTACGTGACCCATGGTTACGGGGATATCTCCGTCACCGAACTGAACCCGGACTTTTCACCCAGAGGTGAGGATGTGCTGGTTTTTACGGGTGATATCCGCAGGGGGCTCGAAGGGATGCATGTTTACAAAATCAACGGGTATTACTATTTGTACGGCACCTACGGAGGCAGGGACGGAATACAGGTCGCCCTGCGGTCAAAAGACATTTACGGTCCTTATGAGCAGAAAGTGGTGATCAGGGATACCACGCCTGGCGTGAATTTCGGGATCCACCAGGGAGCGCTGATACAAACCCAGACCGGCGAGTGGTGGACGATCCTGTTTGTGGACAGCGGTCCGTTCGGGCGTTTTCCTTCCCTGCAGCCGGTTACCTGGGTCGATGGCTGGCCCATGGTGGGGGTGGATGGGAAAGCTGTGGTCACATACAGAAAACCCGATGTGGGGAAAGCATATCCCATCAGGGTGCTGCCAGCTTCCGATAAATTTGACGAGACAAGCCTGGGAATGCAGTGGGGATGGAACCACAATCCCGATCCGGAGAACTGGTCGCTCACACAGAGGCCGGGATACCTGAGATTAATTACAGGGAGGGTCGTTAAGGACCTGCGTGAAGCTCCCAATACCCTTACCCAGAGGCCATTTGCCAGTTATGATCAGACGATTCCGACTGCAGGTGTCACAAAGTTGGAAGTGGATCATATGAAAGATGGCGATCTGGCCGGTCTGGCCGTGTTCCAGGATCCGTATGCCTGTATAGCGGTGAAACAGGAAAACGGATCGAAGTTTCTGGTCATGGT
>DSEO01000198.1 GCA_011056635.1 Bacteroides sp. | reverse complement strand
GTGGTGGAAAAGGAACGGAAAAAACTGGCCGATGCGGATGAAAAGATCAGTGCGCTGGAGTCCAGGATCGCCCGGCTGAAATCCCTGTAGAAGCGTTCAGGGCGCAAGCCTGGCCATCACCCAACGATCGTTGACGCGCAGGTACTCGATCCGGTCATGCAACCTGGCGGACCTTCCCCGCCAGAATTCGATCCTGGAGGGAATCATGGCGTATCCGCCCCAGTGGGCGGGACGGGGAACCTCTTCCGCCCGTTCGAACTTTTTCCTGAACCGTTCGTATGCCCGCTCCAGAAATCCCCTGTCCGGGATCCGCTCGCTCTGCGGGGAGGCCCATGCGCTTATCTGGCTTTCAAAGGGCCTGGACCTGAAGTATCGGCCGGATTCATCGTCGCCAATCCGTTTCACCGTTCCCTCGATCCTGACCTGCCGCTCCAGCTCGGGCCAGAAAAAATTGGCGGCAACCCGGATATTCACGGCGATCTCCCTGCCTTTCCGGCTGTTGTAGTTGGTGAAGAACACCAGCGTGCCCTGCGAGATCTGTTTCAGCAAAACGATCCTTGAGGAAGGCTGACCGTCCGGGCCCACCGTGGAAAGGGTCATGGCGGTGGGTTCGGGATTCCCCGAGGCCCCGGCCTCCTCCAGCCAGCGGGACAGCAGCTCCATGGGATCACCGGGCATCTGTGCCTCCTCCAGCCTCCTCCCGGCATTTTTTCCCTATGAATTGTTTGCTTCGAAGTCCATATGGTCGTTTCATGTTAATATCTTGTCCTTCCACTGCCTGAAGGATGCTTTTGAAACAACAATAGATTTTTCCGGATTTGATTATTAATAAGGTATTAATTATTACTTAAATGCATACAAATGCTCCGAAGTTCGAATATAAAGGTTTTTTCCAGCGATAGCTGGTGTTGCCATTATTTTTCCATGAAGTTTGTTCTCTGAGATCTTACGGGGTGTTTTACCAGCTTCAATGACTGTAATTGTACCATTATAGGAGGATAAATACATTTTACCCTTAGCGAGTACAGGTGATGCAATATAGGGTCCGGTGACGCCTGTTTTTTCCTGGTAATACACCTCGCCCGATTTCGCATCCATACAGGTTACCCATCCCCCGTCTTTCACCATAAAAATACAACCCGCATATGCAATCGGACTGGGGACCTCGGGCGTCTTTTCCATCTGCATCCAAAGGATATCATTCAGGGTTAACTCACCTTTTAACCCAGATGGAATAGCCATCAGTCCAAAATCATCTGCAACGCCGTTCCAGTAATTATATGAATTTGTCCACTCGGATTCATCAGCAAGTCCATTCTTGTCTTTGTCCATGCCTCTGAATATTCTTCTGACTGAAAAAGAGGTAGATTCTAATTCTTCTGCTCCCGGACGGCTAAACAGCATCAGGTCTTCAGGGATCTCTTCCAACCCGATCAGTTTATCGCCATTCAGGTCAAAATCTTCTACCAACTTATCGAATTTGTCATAAGTGAAATATTTCCCCCTCCTTTCTGCCTCGGATAATTCCATCCACGCACTTATATAAATTACACCATCATGAATGACGGGCGTTCCAATTCCGTTCGTCATGATCTGGAGCCACCAGATCGGTGAACCATCCTCGAGCGAATAAGCTGCAATGCCCCCACAGCGATGTACAATGACCTGGTTTTGCATGCGTACCGGTGTAGAATAACCCGGATAACCATAATTGACGAGGGGTGAATTATCCTGAATGAGGGATTTCCAGATCACTTCACCATTCATTTTATCCAGTGCCAGCAAACAGCGTTCATCAGCAGGGCCATAATCCAGTTTGAGGATAAGCTTATTGTCCATAATTACCGGTGAACTGGGATTCCCGTACAGTACATTCTCAGGAACCGGGAGTGGAAATTCCCATTTCAGAGTGCCCTCATGATCTAAATGCATGATGCCATATGATGCAAAATATACATAAATGCCAGCCGCATCGGCTGCGATCGTTGCAGGTGCCGGATCAGCAACTGCATGCGGTTTTTCGAACTTCTCCGGATAAACGGATTTGCTCCAGAGAACCTGTCCTGTGGTCCGCTCAATACAAAGGGTCTGGAGCTCTTTGTTTTCCTCCACATAAGCAGTCAGATAAATATGATTTTCCCGGAGGACCGGCGAAGAGCTTCCCACAGGCAGATCAATTTTCCAGAGCAGGTTTTCATCTTCTCCGAAAACAATTGGAGGCTCGGAGGCATCTGACGCAATTCCGGAAGCATTGTTTCCCCTGAATTGTGCCCAATCAGTGTGTCCTGTACGATTGCAGGTTGTCAGCAAAGAAATAGCCGAAATCAACAAAATGATCAGCGAAGGATTTTTCATTGTCTTTCATTCATATGAAGAACTGCTCTTTTTCAAATATTTGAAAACCGATTAAAGGTAATCCTTCCAGCTATGAATGTCAAGCAGGGCGATAAGGGACATACCCCAATTTTTTCCTTTAATTTCGTTGATTTGTAGGATGAGGTCCTGCGATTCCGGGTAACAACCACAGATTTAGATATAAATTATCTGAATATTAACTGATCCAGTATAGATATGGATAATAAATGTCCATCGATGGACATTTATTATCTCAAAAACGACAAAAAAGGTTAATAATTGGATATTTGATGTCTAATCCCCCCATGAAAATGTGGGATGAAAATTGCCGGAGAGGAATCCTGTTCATATGGCTAGAATAATTGTGGGGATGGTCGATGAAGGCATCATCTGACAAAGATTGTACAACTGACGGTTTACGAGGATAGCACAGACAGGTCAGAACTTCGCCTTGAGACTGAGGTCCAGGCTTCTGATGTGATGGGTCAGCGCCCCTACGGAAATGTAGTCCACCCCGCATTCGGCATAACTCCGGATGGTCTCCCGGGTGATCCCTCCGGAGGATTCGGTCTCGTAGCGCCGGTGCACGAGTTTCACTGCTTCCCGGGTCTGGTCCACCGTAAAATTATCCAGCAAAATCCGGTCCACCCCTCCGATGGAAAGCACCTCTGCCACCTCATCGGGAGAGCGGGTTTCCACCTCGATCCGCAGATCCAGGTCACGTGCCTTCAGGTAGTTCAACACCGCGCGAATGGCCGGCTTCAGTCCCCCCGCATAATCGATATGGTTATCCTTGATCAGGATCATGTCGTAGAGCCCGGACCGGTGATTTGTTCCTCCCCCCAGCCTGACCGCCTCCTTTTCCAGCATCCGCAATCCCGGCGTGGTCTTCCGCGTATCCGTCACCCGTGCGCCGGTCCCCTCCACCAGCTTCACATATTCCCGGGTGGTTGTGGCGATCCCGCTCATGCGCTGCATCACATTGAGGACCAGCCGCTCGCACTGCAGGATCGAATGGACCTTCCCGGTGATGCGGAAGACCGTATCACCCGCAGACATCGCCTTTCCGTCCTCCAGGGCGGGCTCCAGCTTCAAATCCCCGTCCATCCTGTGAAAAATTTGCGCCGCCACCGCTATCCCTGCAATGATCCCGGCTTCTTTTGCAAGCAGGATGGCAGCACCGGACACTTCCGCGGGGATGGTCCCCAGTGTCGTGTGGTCGCCCTCACCGATATCCTCCGCGAACCACCTGTCGATGTCCCCGTCCAGGTCAGGGAAATAGTTCATAGGAAGACGCTTTTTCAATGCTCAGATAATAGATGAAAGGCTCATTCTGCCGGTTCAGGAAGAACATGTTGACCCGGAAGGCTTCTTCCCGGGTTTTCAGCGAGCCAATGGCATATCTTGATTTTTCCTTGGTCCCTTCGAAAGAGATGGTGAATGCAACGGGGGGATGTTTTTTGAAGAAATTTTCCATGATCCTGGTGGCCTGGTTCTTGCTGGTTACGTAATCTTCTTCCAGTATGGACAGTTCCAGGCTCTGGTGGAAATAACGGGACATTTTTCTGGCATTTCCATCCCTGATCGCCTCCACCAGCTCGGATGGGACAGTCTGGCCCAGAACCGGTAGGAACAGAATGCCGGTCAGCAACAAAATATTTATTAACCTGTACATTTGTTTATCCATCGGTTTTTCAGGCCAGGTTTGGCAACAAATTTGCGGCCCTTATCCAAATATGGATTATGTTTGTATTTGCTGCAACAATCAGACCAATTCTGATGTGATCCGCAAGTTACAAAAAAACCTGCTTAATATTTTTTCATGCGTATTACACTTGTTCAGACAGGGAAGACCAGGGACCCGTTCATCAGGGAAGGGATGGAAGCTTTCCGGAAGCGGCTGGTCCATTATGTGCCCTTCGAGATCGCAACCATCCCGGATCTGAAAAAGCAGGGAAACATGACCATGAACGAGGTGCAGGAAAGTGAAGGCAGTCAGATGCTCAGAAGGATCAAAGCGGATGATCATGTGGTCCTGCTTGATGAGCGGGGCGAGCAATATTCATCCATCGCTTTTGCGGAATACCTGAACGGGCTCCAGGGAAGTGTTAACCGGCTGCTGTTTGTCATCGGAGGGCCCTATGGTTTTTCAGAAGCGGTATACCGGAGGGCGGACAGCCGGGTGTCGCTCTCCAGGCTCACTTTCTCCCACCAGCTGGTCCGGGTCATATTCATGGAGCAGTTGTACAGGGCCTTTACCATTCTGAAAGGAGAGCCCTATCACCACGAATAACTGTGCAACATGGAGGAAGTAACCCTGAAGAATAATCAACCCGGAGGGAACAGAGGATCGAGGATTGCAGTCTGGGTTCTCACATTTGCGTTTCTGGCAGCCGGGATCATAGCCGGCGTCTGCTGCAGGAAGGAAGGTGCTACCCGGAATGATGCCAGGAAATTCGAACGGGTGCTTCACGGTAAGGAGCTGTTTTTGCAGCGGGAATTCGAAGAACTGGATGCGGAATTCGCCGAATACGCACCCGTTGAAGTATTGCATGACCGTTCGCCGGAATACCAGGAGCTTGGCACCTCGGAAGGTATATCTATTTTTTATTATGAGAACGAGATCCTGAGGTACTGGTCAGACCACGCCGTGCCGGTCACCGGCAGGTGGCGCCAGCGTTATGGCAGACCGTTCGTTCCCATGAGCAATGCGGACTATGTGTCTGTGACCAGGAATACAAAGGGTGGATTGCTTCTGGGACTGATCGAGATAAGGACCCACTTCCCCTTTCAGAACAGGTTCCTGGAAAACCGTTACCAGCAGGATTTCACGCTGGACCCGGGTGTGGATATAGCGATTTTGGAAGAGAACGGGACCGAGCCGGTCTTCAATGCAGCGGGGACTTACCTTTTCTCACTGGATTTCAGTGAAGCGGAACCTGTGAACAGGGGAATGAAAGCTGTTTCGGTGATTTTCCTGTTCCTCTTCGTTGTATTTGGATTCATGGGTATCTGCATGATCATCCGCCGGTCAGCCGGAGCCACAAGGTGGATCTGGATGTCGGCGGCCACACTGCTACTGGTGGCAGGAGCCCTGTCCATCATGCATTTCGGATTCCCGCGGCTGATCACCTCCACCAGATTGTTTCAGCCGGAATTATTTGCCGGCAGACTTTTTCCGTCCCTGGGTAACCTGATGGTGCTGACTCTTTTGGCCCTGTTCCTGGCCACCCTCTGTTATCTTTACGGGAACCTGGAGCGGATCCGGCACAATTTCCTGCGGGAGGGCACAGCGGTCCTTCTTTTTGCGGGAGCCACCCTGGTCCTGCTCTTCATCGAGCACCTGATCACCATTCTGGTGCTCGATTCCAATATTTCTTTTGAAGCGCACAACGTGACCACCTTTTCTCTGTATACACTGGTGGGACTGCTCATCATCATTATCTGGTTCATTTTGCTGGGACTGATGCTGGATAAGGCCATGATGATGCTCCGGGATGATATGGCAAAGGTCGTTTTCCTGGGGATCCTCACCGTGTCGCTTACCATGCTCCTGGTCACGGTCCTTTCCGTCCATCATGGCAACTGGCTCGCATGGGGGGCGATCATGTTGCTGCTGGGGGCCCATATTTACCTGCGTTACAGGCAACCTGCCAGGCCCCCCTTTTCCAGGTTCATCTTCCTGGTCCTGGTGATCTCGGTCTTCATGGTGGTCAGGCTCCAGCAGAACAACGGGATCAAGGTGGAGCGGCAGCGTGAAGTGGAGCTGGTGAAACTCTCCTCCGAACATGATCCCGTGGCAGAAATGCTTTTCAGTGAATTGTCCATGGCCATCAGGAGCGATACCATCCTCTCCATGTTCCTGGACCGTCCACACATTGATATTGACCGTATCTTCGAACGCATTCAGCGAAATTACTTTTACGGGTACTGGTCCAAGTACGACCTGCAGGTGACCGTATGCCGTCCCGATGACCGGGTTTACCTGCAGCCGCCGGATGACGTGTGGCTCCACTGTTATTCGTTCTTTGATGAAATGATCCTGCAAAACGGGATCCAGGTGGATAACAGCGATTTTTACTTCCTGGACAACCTGAACGGACGGATCTCCTACCTGGCTGCCATTCCCTTCTTCGGGGATATCGGCGAAAAGCGCGTTTTCATCGAACTGGATTCCAAGATCATTTCCGAGGAACTGGGTTATCCGGAACTGTTGCTTGACAAGAGCTACAGTGCCTTTACAAGTTCAAAATTCTCCTATGCGAAATACAACAGCGGTGAACTGATCACGCGGGACGGTGAATATCCCTACCGCAGGTCTTCGGATTATTATACCAGCGGACTGGAAACATTCGAACAGATCACGGTGAACAGGTACGACCACAGCATCTACAATGTGAATCCGCAGAACACCATCATCGTGGGAAGTCCCTCCGTGACCCTGGTGGACAACCTCATCTCTTTTTCCTACATATTTGCGCTGAACTTCATGGTGCTGGCACTCTTCAGCCTGTTTGCCTCCATGCGGTCATTCAGGCTCTCGTTCAACTGGAACTTCAAGAACAAGATCCAGTATTCCATGGCGGGGATCCTTTTCCTGACGTTCCTGCTCATCTGTTCCGGGACCATCTTATTCGTTGTAAGGCAGTACCGGGTGCAGCATGACGACAACCTGCGCAACACCATGCGGTCGATCTACATTGAGCTGATCCACAAGGTGGAGTTTGAAGAAGACCTGGTCAACTGGTCCTCCGAGGACTATTACAACCTGGACGAATTGCTGCGGAAATTCTCCAATGTATTCTATACGGACATCAACCTGTATGATCAGGCGGGGAACCTGCTGGCCACTTCCAGGGCGGAGATCTTCGACCGCCAGCTGCTGAGCCGCCGTATGAACCGGCTTGTTTACGAGAAACTTGCCTGGGAAAATGTATCGGAATACATCCACAGCGAGCATATCGGTGAAATGAGATATATCTCGGCATACATTCCTCTTCTGAACAGCAATAACAAATTCCTGGCGTACCTGAACCTGCCCTATTTCACCCAGTCGGGAGAACTCACCAAGGATATCACAAACCTGGTGGTGGCCGTGATCAATGTGTACCTGATCCTGTTGATCGTGATCCTCCTGCTGAGCGTGTTCCTGGCCGACAGGATCACCCAGCCCCTGCGCATGATCCAGCAAAGGATTGCCCAGGTGAGCCTGAGCGAGAAGAACGAGAAGATCAGGTATGACCGGAGTGATGAGATCCGGGGACTGGTGGAGGAGTATAATTACATGGTGGAAGAGCTGGAAAGAAGCGCACAGCTGCTGGCCCAGTCAGAACGGGAATCGGCCTGGCGGGAAATGGCCAAGCAGATTGCCCATGAGATCAAGAACCCGCTCACACCCATGAAGCTGAATGTTCAGCATCTGTTGCGGACCGTGGAAGAGAAGAAGCAGGATCCGGAAATGATCCGGAAGATCTCGGTCACCCTCATTGAACAGATCGATTCACTCTCCTCCATTGCCAGGGAATTTTCCGATTTTGCCAAGATGCCCAGGGCAAAGAATGAAAAGATCAACCTGGTTGCCAAACTCAGAAACCTGCAACAGCTTTTTGAAAGTTCGGAAAGGGCAACCATCAGCCTGGAGCTGGGAGATCACAGGGAGGTGCCGGTATACGGGGATAAGGAACAGCTGTTGCGGATCTTCATCAACCTTGTGAAGAACGGGCTCCAGTCCATTCCCGAAGGCAGGGAAGGAGTCATCACAATCAGACTGGAGGTAACCCCCGGATCAACGGCTATCGTAACCATCAGGGACAACGGGAAGGGGATCCCGGAAGAGATCAGGGACAGGCTTTTCCAGCCCAATTTCACAACCAAGTCGGGCGGCATGGGCATGGGGCTTGCCATCAGCAACAACATCGTGAAGTCCTTCGGAGGAAGGATATGGTACGATACGGTTATGGAGAAGGGGACCACCTTCTATGTGGAACTTCCGTTGGTGAAAGAGACTTTGCGGTAAAAATTTTATTGTTATCTTAGGCTTCGGAATTAATGGACCATAACTAACCCTGACTTGTCCGCCACAAGGTGCATACCTGCGATCCTGATCCTGCTGGGCGCATTCCTTCAGCAGGGCTATTCACAATACACGGCGATCGATCAGCCCGTCATCAACCGGTACACCTCCATCGATACCATTTACAGCTACAATGACAACGATGTAGACTCGCTGGTGGTGGATAACCTGACAGGAGCCGGAGGGGGAAACCCTTTCGCTGAGGGCGATACGGTCATGGTCTACTGCGTACAGGGATCCCCCATCAAAACCACCTCAGGCGGGGATAACGGGGACGGAGGACCGTCCACGGTTTCATATCCGGGAAATTTCGGGAAATATGCGATCATGATCGTTGACCGGATCATCGCACCCAGGAAACTGGTGATCCTCAACTCCAGCCTCCCCGAGATCGGTCCCCTGCGCGAGGGAGAAACCGCACAGCTCATCAGGATCCCCACCTACAGGCGGGCCGAGATCACTTCGGAACTGACCGCCATGGAATGGAATGGTTCCGCCGGCGGAGTGGTGGCCCTCCTGGTGCAGCGCACCCTGAAGCTGAGTGCGGATATCAATGTCACAGGAAAGGGATTCCGGGGTGCTAACGGGTTGGGGGATGACCTTTATGCAGGTGCGTGTGCGCTCAGCAATCCTTCGGAGTATGACAGCACTTTTTATAAAACCACGGGGACCACGCTCCGGGCAGGATTGAAAGGGGAGGGTGTCACCCGCACGGACTTTGATTTCCTGCGTGGAAAGGGAAAGAACATCAATGGCGGGGGCGGAGGCAACGGCCGGCTTTCGGGGGGCGGCGGAGGCGGCAACTGGAACTTCGGGGGACGGGGCGGAAGGGAGTCTTCCAGCTGCGGTCCGCCGGTGATCGACACCAGGGCCATGGGGGGATTTGCCATGTCGCTTTACTATTATAAGAACAATGATGTCATTGTGGGGAACCGCATATTTCTGGGCGGGGGTGGCGGTGCCGGTACCCGGGTATCCGGCCGGATCAACACCGGCGGGGGGAACGGGGGCGGTATTGTGGTGATCATTGCCGATTCCATCCTGGGGAACGGTCACTCCATCATTGCCGACGGGGCATCGGTGACCGCGGTGGCCACCGGAGCGGGTGGCGGCGGCGGTGGCGGCGGGGCCATCATCCTGGATGTGGCCAATTACAGTTCCGCGCTTTTGCTCAGGGCGGTGGGCGGTAACGGCGGCGATACCGATTTTGCCGCGGATACCACCGGCCCGGGCGGCGGCGGCGGGGGTGGGATCTACTGGTACGCCGGAAGCAGTCAGCCCGAACTCGAAATGGAACTGGCAGATAAGGCAGAGTCGGGACTATACCTGGGTGCTGCTGCGAACTACGGGGCCACCGAAGGAACCAGTGCCGGACAGTTGAACAACGTGCGGGTACCCCTGCGGGGATTCCTCTTCAATACGGTTCCCGATGAATTCACCGTATGCGAGGACGAAAGGCCGGATGCCATCATCGGATCCAGTCCCAAAGGGGGAAGCGGCACCTATACCTACCAGTGGATCGACAGTACCAGCATCCATACCTGGCAGCCCGCTCCGGGGATCAACAACCAGAAGGATTACACGTTCCCGGGTCCCCTTTCCGACACCACCTATTTCAGGAGGGTGGTGACATCGCCCGCGAGCGGACTGGATCCGGATACCAGCTTCAGGATCGCTTTCAATGTGCATCCGGCCATTACCGGGAACATCGTGGCCGCTCCCGATACGGTTTGTTCGGGCAATGCGCCCGGACTGTTCGGGCCTGCGGCTGTGATCGGGGGGGGACTGGGAGCCGGATCATACGGATATAAATGGCAGAAGGAGGAAGGGTCGGGGACATTCACCGATGCGGACGGGACCATCACGGGGGCATCCTACCAGGCACCGGGACTGACCACCACCACCCGGTTTAACCGGATCGCTTACTCGGGCGTTTGCGAGGATACCAGCAGCGCATTGCTGGTCAAGGTATGGGAACCGCTTACCAACAATGATATCACCCCGAACGATACGGTCTGCTACAACACGGCTCCGGAAGTGATTTCAGGACCGGTACCGGGTCAGGGGGATCCGGCGGACAAAAGGTACCGTTGGGAAACTGCCACCAGTCCCGCCGGAACATGGTCGGTGATCCCCGGCGCAGCATCCCGCACTTTCCAGTCGCCCGCACTCACCGAAACCGTCTATATCCGGAGGATCGCCCTCTCGGGCAGTGACAACGCATGTGTGGACACAAGCAACCATGTGGAGATCCTCAACATCCCGCTGATCACCAACAACACGGTCAGCGGCACCGCCACGGTCTGCCAGGGCAGCCAGGCACCGCTGCTCAACGGTACTGATCCGGCCGGAGGGTACCAGGGGCTCTACAGTTACCGGTGGGAGGCCAGGACCGAATCCACGGGATGGGGCCCCGCGCAGGGGATCAACGATGTGCAGACCGGTTATGATGCAGGGATCATGGATGGCGACACCACCTTCTTCAGGCGGGTGGTCGGCTCGGGAGGAGCGGCCCGGAATGTATGCCTGAACCCCAGCAACCAGGTGGTCATCCATGTGCTTCCTTCCATTACCGGGAATGTGATCACCACGGCGGATGACATGAAATGCCAGGGGGACCTGCTGGAGGATCTGACCCAGGATCCTGCAGCGGGAGCCGCACCCGGAGGAGGCGCTACCGTGGGAGGCACGGACCCGACACGCAGGTACCGCTGGGAGGTGGCCACGGGCCAGGAAGCTCCCGGGACATGGCAGGAAGTACCCGGTGAATCTTCCCTGGATTACACGGGAAATCCTTCCCTGGATTCGGAAAATGACCGGTGGTACAGGCGGATCGTATTCAGCGGTCCGGATGAGCAGTGCGTGGATACCTCCAACCTGAAACGGATCACTGTGCACAGGCAGATCACCGGCAATACAATCGAACCGTTCGATTCGGTATGTTTCGCCACGACAAAACTGCTGGAAGGTTCCACACCTGCGGGAGAGCCTGATCTTACACCTCACTATGTATGGAGGGATGCCGTTTCAGGGAACCCGCTTCCCGCATCCGATGAGGAGGATCACACACCGGGGCCTTATAACAGCCTGGATCCCCGCAATTATAAGCGGATCGTTTCCATCGGGGAGTGCACAGACACTTCCAACACCATGCAGCTGACTGTGATGCAACTGCCCGGCGGCCGGCTCACGGACGGATCCTTCCGGGCGTGCGAGCGGGATACGGTACTGTACATTGATATTTCGGCCGACCGGCTCCATACCTATACCCTGCCCTGGGAGGTCACCCTCACCGACGGGGTCAACCCCGAACCGGTGGGACCCTTTGTGATCAGCGCGGATGGCAACCTGGGAATATCCATGGATACAGAGGCGGACAGCATGCAATTCATGTATGAGATCGCTTCCATCACCTACGCATCCCCGCAGGGGAGGTACCTCTGCGAGGCTCCGGCTGACAGTCTCGCCGGCACGGTACCCATCAGGGTTTTCAGGGTGCCCGAACCGCTGATCACCCCTTCGGACAGCGCCAAGGTATGCGACATTACCATCACCCTTTCGGGTGATCCCGACCACGGGACGGGGTTCTGGAGCCAGGTGAACACGGACAAACCGGCGCTGACTTTTTCCGATCCCCATTCCGATCAGACCGTATTGTTCATCCAGGATATTTCAGAACGGTACGGCAAATACCGGATCCGGTACAGGAGTGTGGCCGGGGATTGCTTCGCGGATGATTTTATCGATGTGAGCTTTTTCGAGCAGCCTGAACCGGCTTTTGCCGGCAAGGATACCATGATCTTCTTCATCAATTCCATCCAGCTGCATGCGGACCCTCCTTCGGCGGGGACCGGCACCTGGGAGCTGGTTTCCGGCAGCGGGATCATCCGGGATGAGCATGATCCGGAAACCTATGCCTATGAACTTGGGCTCGGGGAGGAGAATACCTTCAGGTGGACAGTGGTCAACGGGGAGGATGAGGGTACCTGCGTGACCAGCAGTGACGTGGTCATCGTGATCCGCAATGAAGTGAAGCGTTATACCGGGTTCTCCCCCAACCAGGATCCGGACAATGAATATTATATCATGCAGGGGCTCAAATATGCGGATGAATTCACCATCAGATTTTTCAATGCGCTGGGCAACACGGTGCGGACCGTCACCCACGAGGATGTGGCTCAGCTGGATGTGGATGAATCCCTGATCAAAAACGGTCTGAAGGAAGATGAAATGGTGGTGTGGGACGGCAGGTCGGAGAACGACAACCTGGTTCCCTCGGGTACCTACTATTATGTGGTTACGTTCATCCTCCACCAGCGTGACCCGGTGAGCGGAGCGATCACGCGCACCGATTCGTATGATTTCAAGGATTACGTGGTGGTGAAAAGGGATTGAAAATGAAGCGGTACTGGATCACATATGGTTTTTTGATGCTGGCGGTGGCGGGCTATGCCCAGAACACCCTGATCCCGTCGCTGAGCAATTACCACCTGACCTGGACCACCATCAACCCCGCTTTTGCAGGATTCAGGGACGCCATCAGCCTGAGCTCCTTTTACAGATCGGCGCTCTACGGGGAACTGGGGCCCACCGACATGCAGCTGAATGTGCACACCCCCGTTGGCAACTCCAAGGTGGCCGTGGGGGGTATCGTGGCCTACAACACCACCCCTCCCGAACAGAACCTGATGTCGATCATGTCCACCTATGCCTACCGGATCTATTTGGGGAGCGGGAGACTGTCGTTCGGTCTCTCGGCGGGGATTTACGGGGCGAAAGCCAACCTGGGGGCCATCGATGTCAGGGATCCCGGCGATCCTTCCTTCCCGTCGGAGATTTACCAGCGGTGGTTCCCCAATTTCGGGACCGGCGTCCTGTATTACACCGACCAGTACTTTGTGGGACTGTCGGTGCCCGAGCTGCTTTCCATCCCGCGGGAAGACCAGTCCGTCGGAGCGGTGCATCCGGATCAGTACCGGTATATTCTGTCGGGGGCCTACCTGTTCGATTTCGGCCCTGCATTCCGTCTGAAGCCCTCGGTACTGATCGACTACAACCGGGCGTCCACATCATTCAAGGCCAGCCTGAATGCAGGTTTTATGGATTCAAGATTTTTCATCGGGGGTGCCTACGACCATCCCAATTTCGGCATTGCGCTGCTCAATGTACAGGTCAATCCGCAGTGGCTCATAGGATATGCCTACACGCTGAATCTGAATGATATGCGAACATACCTGGGGGGCAGCCACGAGGTCGTGCTGCGGTGGGAGTGGAGGCCTGTCATTGAAACCATTCCCGATGATCCCTTCTATTTTTAAGGCATGAGAAAGGCATTGCTTCCCATATGGATCCTGATCTTCCTGCTACCCCCTGTGGCGGGCCAGGATTACTACACGGTACGCAAGCATACCCGGATCTCCACGGGACTGCACGAGGCGGCTGCCGTTCCCTATGAAGACGGCGTGGTCTATATTACCGAATCCACCAGCGTGGGAGCCAGCAGTCCCAAGGATCCGCAGGGAAGGAGGCTCTTCACCATATTCCATTACCGTGAAAAAGGCGGCCAGAAAAGTCCTTTCGTGAATGAACTGGTCACCCAGCGGCACGAGGGACCGGTCTCGTTTTCGGGCGACTACACCACCATGGTCTTTTCACAGCAGCGTCCTTCGGCGGCCAACAGGGATTTTGATCCGCTGGGACTCTATTTTGCGGAGAATGTGGACGGACAATGGACCCATGTCAGGCCCTACCAGCACAACGATCCGTTTGCCTGGCTCTTCTCCCCCGCGCTCTCTTCCGACGGTGGCACGCTTTTCTTTGCTGCCAATTTCCCGGATGCCCTGGGAGGGTTCGATATTTACCGGTCGGTGTTGGAGAACGGGAACTGGTCCGAACCCGAAAATCTGGGTCCCGCCGTCAATTCAGAAGGACAGGAGCTGTATCCCTTCTTTCATCCGTCGGGCAGGCTCTATTTCTCCTCGGACGGGCACGACGATAACCTGGCCGGATTTGACCTGTTTGAGACAACCTGTGTGAATGGCAGGTGGATGAAAGCCCGCAAACTGCCGGCTCCCTTCAACACGCTGTCCAATGATTACCATGTCTGGTTCGACGATAGCTTCAAAAGCGGATACCTCACGAGCGACCGGGGCAGCGGTTCCAAGGAGATCTTTGCCTTCGGCACCGATATCCCGGAATTTGAATCGCCGGAACCCATCAAAAAGACCTACTACAAATACAGGATCTATGACCGCAAACTGGACACCGTGGATCACAACCTGTTCAGTTATTCCTGGGTGATCAACGATACCCTGGAACTGCCCGGACACGAGGTCATCTATCAATTCCCCGGTCCCGGTAAATATATATGCCAGCTGAATGTGTATGACAAGCAGCTGGATACGCTTGTGGAGGGACAGACAGTCAATACCCTGCACATCCGGCTCAACGAACAGGCGGTCATTACCTGTCCCGACACCATCCCCGTGAATACCCCGGTGGTGTTTGACGGAAGTGAGACTTACCTGCCGGAATTCAACATCGGCAGGTACTTCTGGGAATTCGGGGACGGCACCTACGGGGAAGGGATCCGCGTCACGCATACCTACCTCTACCCGGGCACCTACCGGGTGATCCTGGGTGTGGAGGAACGGAAAGAGAGCAGGAGGGATGAGCCGGAGGTCCGTTCCAATTTCAGGGATGTGGTTGTCACCGCACCCGGTGAATAATCCTTTCCGTGTCTGTTGCTCCCGACATCCGTGTTTGATAACTCTTATTTTATTTTGCACGAATTTTGTATATTTTTAAAGTGCACAGAAAAAATACGAAAATGAAGCGTTTATATCATATATATATCTTATTATTAATCAGTGTATTGGGATTTTCCCAGGCAGTTCCCAACGTGGAGGAGAATATCCCGTATCTGATGACCTTCGGCAAGAATGCCGAAACAAGCTGGGGGGACGATGATTTCTCCCAGACATTCTTTTTTCTGATTCCCGAGGAGTATGACAGGCCATTTTTTATCCGGGTATACGATCCCGATACGGGTGGCCAGATCGATGAGATCGCAGGTGACTGGAATACCCGCTGCACCTATGAGATTTTCGGCGGAGAGGGGGTGTGGACCGAACCCGATGCACGGGAAACGAGTCCCTCCGGTAATTATAAAAGCGGCACGCTGCTGGCTTCCAGGGCATTTGCGGAGAATCCCCGGTATGACAACAGCTGGTATACCTTCGGGCCGTTCAACCCGGCCCAGGGGGAATACGTGGAAATGTACCAGGGCAGGATATTCAAGATCATCTGTGAGGGAGTGTCCGGGGATGACGGGAACATGTACCGATACTTCCTCAGTACCGAGGCGGATGAGAACCGTCCCATCGAGGGCGCCAATGCCTTTGCCTACGAGTATTCCTTCAGGATGCACAATGACGTGAACGAAGTTTCCCATATTTATCCCTATATCGAGGACGGGACCATCTATGTGAAGATCTCCAATTTCGACTGGGACACAGACGGAAGCATTGTGGTGATCTCCGTTGCCAGGCAGGGCAGGGAAGTGAGGGTGTCGGCAGAGGATCACTGGACGGAGGATGAATTGCGGATCCAGGATGAGGAGATCGGTACCTCCTTTGATTTCAGGTTTGTGAAAGCCGATCAGCTTGTAAGAAATAACAACGTGGTGGTCAACGTCCGGAACCAGCGGAACGAGACCCTGCCTTTCTACACCATCCCCATCGGGGGTGTTCCCAAGTACAGGGGTGAGGTGGAGTTTGTCCCCATTGACTAAAAATCATTGTAATGAGAAAATTTCCGGTCCTGTTCCTTCTGTTGCTGATTCCCGTTGGAGGAAGGGGCCAGTCCTACCAGTTTTTCAAATACGGGATCCCGGAAGGATTGTGCGACAAGTTTGCCTATACGGTCAATCAGGACGTGGATGGTTTTCTCTGGGTGGGCACCACCGAAGGGCTGTGCAGGTTCGATGGAAAGGAATTCGACCAGGACTTTGCGGGTGACTCTCTTCCGGCCAGCATTGCCTTTTCCAGCCTGCTGGATTCGGATGGGAGGCTCTGGTTCGGCCATGAAAACGGAATGATTTCGGTGCTGCAGGACGGATCATTCAGGCTCATCGCACCCGATCCGGGCTTCCGCTCCCCTGTGCGTTCCATCCGGGAGGATGCCCGGGGCAATATACTGGCCCTCTTCCAGCAGAGCGGGGTCATGCTATTGAACAGGGCAATGGAGGCGAGGTACGTAACCGATCCTTTCGCCGGCCGTTCGCTCAATACTTTCCTGGTCACTCCCGAAGGCCATCTGCTGGTGGGGACCAGTGACGGACTGGGCATTTACCGTTACGACGAGGACCTGGAGACATACATTCATACGGGTGACCTGTCCGCATTGCAGTATATGGTGGTGCAGGAGCTGGTTACAGCCCCCGGAGAGCACGAATACTGGGCGGGGACGGAGGATGAGGGGTTGTTCCGGATAACCGGGGAAGGATTTAACCCGGATCGCTTTGCGGTTGAAAAGATCGGGGAGGAAAAGGGACTGGGATACGCCCGGGTATCGTCCATTGTGTTTGAAGGCAACAGGCGGGTCTGGATCAGCGATTACGGGACAGGGATCTACCGGGTGGACCTGGGTGTGGAAGGGACACTGGGCAGTATGCTGCTTTTTGACAAAGAATCGGGTATTCCCAACGAATACATCAATCACATCTTCGTGGACGAGGAAGGGAACCAGTGGTTCTCCTCGCAGGGGAACGGGATCGCTGTGCTGCGCGACCAGGCTTTCACCTTTCGCTCCCTCTGGGCAAAGGATGATCCGTTCACGGAGGTAAGTGCCGTTTGCATCAGGGGGGAGGATTACTGGTTCGGAGGCACCCACAAGTTAGCCCATTTCAGTGCCCGGACGCCTCTGGAGGTAACCTACCTGGGGGTGGGGGACGGACTGCCCATGGACCAGGTGACGGCGCTCTACCTGGATGACCGCAATGACCTGTATATCGGCACCCTGCAGAGCGGGCTTTACATCAAGCCGGACGGTATCTCCCGGATCAGTTCCCTGGTGGTTTCCAGGAACTCGCTGGAGAATTCCATCAATGCCATAGACGGCAATGCGGACAGTCTTTTCATTGCCACAAACAACGGGGTGTACACCATCAACCTGGAGAGCGGTAACCGCACCTATTTGAATACGGCCACCGGCCTGCCCCACAACAAGATCAACGATATTCTGGTGGACAGCAAGGGCAGGGCCTGGATTGCCACCCTGACCAGCGGCCTGGTGAGCATCAATTCGGAAACCCAGTTTTTGATCGATGGCAAGCCCAAGCTGGAGTTTGTCACCCTGGCCGAAGACGACAGGGGTGTCCTGTGGGCGGGGACTTACGGGGACGGTGTGTTCTCGTTTTACAATGATTCAATGGGCTGGTACAGTGAAGCGAATGGACTGAAACAGGATTATACCTATGCCATCGCGGCCGACCCTGAAGGATATGTTTGGGTGGGACACCGGAACGGACTGAGCCGGATCGATCCCGTGCGGAAGAATATCCGTATATACGGCGAAGAATCAGGTTTCAACACGGATATCCTCAATAATGCGGTGGACAGGACAGCGGACGGGAAGCTTTTCATGGGAACCACCAACGGGATCATCCAGTATGATCCCAACCAGGCCAGGGAAGACCTGGTGCCCCCCAGGCTGAGCCTGAAATCCGTGGTGATCTCCGATCGGCCCTACGATCCGTCCCGGCCGATCAAACTGAAGTACGGGAAATACAGGGTCCGCATCGATTTTGTGGGGATCAACCTGAGCAACCCGGACCGGGTCACCTACCAGTACAGACTGGACGGTTATGAAGCGGATTGGTCGGATGTCACCACCGTGTCCAGTGCCTACTACGGACGGGTGGAGGACGGCAACTACACCTTCATGCTCCGGGCATGCGACGGGAACGGCAATTGCACTCCGGAGCCCGTGACGCTGGATATTTCCGTGAAGATCCCCATCTGGAAGGCATGGTGGTTTATCCTGTCCCTGGTCCTGCTTGCGCTGGCCACCATTTTTATCATTTTCAAGATCAGGGAACGCAACCAGAAGGCCATCCAGGAATACCTGCAGCGCCAGCTGGATGAACGGACCAGGGAAGTGATCCAGCAGAAGGAAGAGATCGAGATCAAGAACCGGGATATTACCGATTCCATCAACTATGCCCAGCGCATCCAGGCAAGCATCCTGCCTTCCATCAAAAAGCTGCACCAGGCTTTTTCGGGAAGTTTTGTCTTCTATCAGCCCAGGGATATCGTGAGCGGCGATTTTTACTGGTATGAAAAGATCAATACGAACAAATTCATCGTGGTTTGTGCCGACTCCACCGGGCATGGCGTACCGGGTGCATTCATGTCCATGATCGGCACCACGCTCATCAAAGATATCTGCCTGCGCTCGGGGGTGCAGACGCCCTCTGAAGTACTCAGCACCCTTGACAAGGAAGTGCGGGAGGCCCTCAATCAGAATGTGGAGTCCGATGGTTCCAATGACGGGATGGACATCATTGTGGCGCAGATAGATATGAGCAATTACAAATTCGTGGTCAGTTCTGCCATGCGGCCACTGATCATTTATTCGGGAGAGGAGCAGATCTATGTGAAGGGGAACAGGAATTCGGTGGGGGGACAGCTGGATGACAGCCGGGTGGAAAAAGAATTCACCGACCAGGAGTTCCAGTTGAAGAAGGGAGACATCATTTATATGTTCTCCGACGGGTATCCCGATCAGTTCGGGGGACCGCTGGGCAGGAAGTTCAAGATGGTGAGGCTGCGGAACCTGCTCCGGGATATCCACGACAAACCCATGGAAGAGCAGTACAACTATATCAAGAGCAATTTCTTCCTGTGGAAAGAGGACATGGACCAGGTGGATGATGTACTGTTCATGGGGATCAAGATCTGATCCTCCTAGATCTCATCCAGGTCAATACCGCTCAGCACGATCACATCGGTGGTATCTGTATTGCTGCGGTTGAAATCCCTGTCGTAAATATAAAAAGTGTAAAAGATCGTATCGTGGATGATGACCGGATAGGAGATCTCCAGTTCGAGGGTCCCGCTCAGCGGTTGCTTATCCATGTAAGGGATCCTGTACTTGAGGATCCCTCCCTCCTCCGGCGGCACCTTTTCGAACGTCTTGTCCTTCATATCATACAGCTGCAGGAAAAAGTTATACTTCAGGGTATCCGGCTGGTACATCCCGGTGGAATCGGTCAGGGCGTGCCATCCCAGATTCCCGTCCCCATCCGTGAACCTGAAGGAGAGGTTCCCGATCAGGTTCTTGTTCCCCAGCTGGTCCACCGAAATATACAGATCAAAACCCTGGTAATCGATCACGGGCGTGTCGGGATATTCGGGGGCGATCTTGTCGCAGGAGACCAGCACCAGTGAAAATGTTGCTATAACCGCAAATACCTTCTTCATTTCTTTTACAAACCTACAAAAATCCTGCCTATTTTTTTCTCATGAAGATATTCAGCGGGACCCCCGTAAAATCAAAATTTTTACGCAGCTGGTTCTCCAGGAAGCGCTTGTAGGGATCCCTGACATACTGGGGAAGGTTACAGTAGAAGGCGAAGGAAGGGTTGTGGGTGGGCAGCTGGGCCACATACTTGATCTTCACCTGTTTTCCTTTGACAGCGGGCGGATGGTGTTCCCCGATAACGGCAAGCATCACCTCATTGAGCCGGGAGGTGGGGATGCGCTTCCTGCGCTTCTCATACACCTCCATGGAGATTTCCAGTGCTTTGTGGATCCGCTGTTTGGTGATTGCGGAAATGAACAGTACGGGTATGTCGGTGAAAGGTTCCAGTCGTTTTAAGATCCCTTCCCTGTATTGTTTCATGGTTTGCGTCTCTTTCTCCACCAGGTCCCATTTATTGACCAGCACCACCACCCCTTTCCTGTTCCTTTCAATGAGGCGGAAGATATTCACATCCTGCGCCTCGATCCCGATGGTGGCATCCAGGAGCAGCAGGCAAACATCCGCGTGTTCAATGGCACGGACCGAACGCATCACAGAATAAAATTCCACATCCTCCTTCACCTTGCCCTTCTTCCGGAGGCCCGCGGTATCCACCAGGTAAAAATCGTGGTTGAACCTGGAGTACCGGGTATGGATGGAATCCCGGGTGGTGCCGGAAACGGGGGTGACGATATTGCGTTCCGCGCCTATCAGGGCATTGACCAGGGAGGATTTCCCCACATTGGGGCGTCCCACCACGGCGAACCGGGGAAGTTCCTCCTCCTCTTCCGCTTCATCCTTCACCAGCAGTGCCGTGAGACGGTCCAGCAGTTCCCCGGTCCCGCTTCCGTTGATGGAGGAAAGCGGAAATGTTTCGCCCAGTCCCAGTCTGTAAAACACGGCCGATTCATACAACCGTTCCGCATTGTCCACCTTGTTCACCACGAGCAGGACCGGTTTGTCAATCTTCCTCAGCATCCCGGCGATGGTCTCGTCCAGGTCGGTGATCCCGCCGGTTACATCCACCAGGAAAAGCACCACATCCGATTCTTCGATGGCCAGGATCACCTGTTTCCGGATCTCCTCCTCGTAGATGTCAGCGGACCCGTCCACATAGCCGCCCGTGTCGATGATGCTGAACTCCTTACCGTTCCAGAATACCTTGCCGTAGTGCCTGTCCCGCGTTACCCCGCTCATCGCATCCACAATCGCCTGCCTGGTTTCCGTCAGCCGGTTGAAAAATGTGGATTTGCCCACATTCGGTCTTCCCACGATGGCTACAATATTCCCCATATGCAGATTGCTTTACCGGTATCCGAACTTTTTGATCTGCCGTTCGTTGCTTCTCCAGTCCTTTTTCACCTTCACCCGGAGTTCCAGGTACACTTTTTTACGGAAAAAATTTTCCATCGCCAGCCTGGCTTCCTTTCCGACCCTTTTCATCGCCATTCCCTCATTCCCGATCAGGATCCCCTTCTGACTCTCCTTTTCCGTATAGATCACCGCATGGATCCTGAGCAGGTTGCCCTCCTCCTTGAAAGATTCTATTTCGATTTCCACGGAATAGGGGATTTCCTGCCTGTAGTGAAGCAGGATCTTTTCCCTGATCATCTCTCCTGCAAAAAACCGTTCCGATTTATCCGTGAGTGCATCCTTGGGGTAGTAGGGAGGCGACTTGGGCAGATGATGCAGGATCCGGCTGAAGAGATAATCCACATTGAATTTCTTCAGGGCGCTCATGGGGATCTTCTCCGCCGCGGGAAGCAGCTTTTCCCAGGTATCGACCACGGACTGCACCTGCTCCTGGTTGCTCAGGTCGATCTTATTGATCGCAATCAGCAGGGGGATCTTCAGGCGGGACAGCTTGAGGATCAGTTCGTCTTCTGCACCGGGTTGTTCCCCGGGTTCGGTGAGATAAATGAGCACATCCGCATCCACAAAGGCCGAACGGGCAGCCTTCAGCATGGCTTCCTGGAGTTTATAAGCGGGATCCAGCAGACCCGGGGTATCCGAAAAGATGATCTGGTAATCGGGGGTGTTCAGGATTCCGTGGATCCTGTGGCGGGTGGTCTGTGCCTTGGAGGTGATGATGGAAAGCTTTTCCCCCACCATGGCATTCATCAGGGTGGATTTGCCCACATTGGGTCTGCCGATAATATTCACAAATCCCGCCTTATGTTCCCCGTTGGCATCCATCTTTGAACCGACCCCTTTACTTGTAGCTGTCCATTTTTAACATCCGTATCTCTCCGGGAGTCAGGAACCGCCATTTTCCCCTGGGGAGGTTTTTTTTGGTCAGTCCGGCAAAATAAACCCGGTCCAGTTTGTTTACCCTGTATCCCAGTGACTCAAACATCCTTCGCACAATCCGGTTCCGGCCCGAATGGATTTCCAGTCCGACCTCACTTGGATCGTCATTGTTCGCATAAGAAATGGCATCGGGCTGAATGAACCCATCTTCCAGGGTGAGGCCCGCTGCCAGTTTGTTCATGTCGGCTTCCGTCACCGCTTTGTCCAGGAAAACATGGTAGATCTTCTTCTTCTGGTACCCGGGATGGGTCAGTTTCTTGGCCAGCTCCCCGTCATTGGTGAAGAGCAGTAACCCGCTGCTGTTCCTGTCGAGCCTTCCCACCGGGTAGATCCTTTCGCTGCATGCATTCCGCACCAGCTGCATCACCGTTTTCCGTTCTTTGGGATCATCCATGGTGGTCACATAATCCCTGGGTTTATTCAGCAACACATAAACTTTGCGCTCATTTTTAATGCGTTCTCCGTTATACCGTACCACATCGCCCGGATTCACTTTGGTTCCCAATTCCTTCACCACCTTTCCGTTCACGGTGATCACGCCTGCGCTGATCAGATCGTCGGCATCACGCCGGGAGCATATGCCCGAGGAGGCAATGTACCTGTTCAGGCGCATGGTCTGTTCCTTTTCCGGGTCTTTTTTGCGGAACGTCCGGCCTTCCTTCCCGGCCTGCACCCGTCCGCCTGGCCGGGACTTCAGCCCCTCCCTTCGCTGCTCCTGCCCCTCCCTTCGCTGCTCCTGCCCGCCCTTTTCGGGGTGTTTCCGTCCGCCTGGCCGGGACTTCACCCCTTCCCTGCGCGGCTCCTGTCCTTCCCTGCGCGGCTCCTGCCCGCCCTTTTCGGGGGATTTCCGGCCGTTCTTCCGGTCCTCCGTGCGTTTATATGGTCTTTGCTGATTCAAAAGATGATTCCTTTACATGGTAAGGGGATACAAAGATACATCTTAATTGGGGAACAATCTTGAAAACTATTTCTAACTTTGCGACCGTTTCAAAACCAGCACAGTAACCATCAATCAAATCACAGATCATGAGCCTCGTAATTTCGATTTCAGGGATCCGGGGAACCATCGGGGGAGCCCCCGGAGAAGGTCTCACACCCATTGATACGGTCCAGTTTGCTTCTGCGTATGCTTCCTGGCTGAAGGAAAGGGCACATAAGGAAAAGCCTGCTGTGGTACTGGGACGCGATGCCCGGATCTCAGGGCCCATGGTGGAACAGCTGGTCTCCGCCACCCTCACGGCCATGGGGGTGGATGTGTTCCTACTAGGTCTGGCCACCACACCCACGGTGGAGATGGCCGTAACGGAACTGAAGGCTGACGGGGGCATCATCCTCACAGCAAGTCACAATCCCGCTCACTGGAATGCGCTGAAGCTGCTCAACGAAAAGGGGGAATTCCTTTCGGCCGAAGACGGGAACGTGATCCTGGAAAAGGTCGGGAAGAAAGATTACCGTTTTGCGGAAATAAAAAAACTGGGAACCATTAAACCTTTTGAGGGAATGGATATCAAACACATTGGCCGGGTAACCGGACTGGACCTGGTGGATGTGAATAAGATCAGGGAGAAAAAATACCGCGTGGTGATCGACTGTGTGAATTCTGTGGGTGGGATCGTGATTCCCCGGCTTCTGAAGGAACTGGGAGTGGCAGAGGTCATTGAGTTGTACTGCGAGCCTACCGGAGCGTTCCCGCATAATCCGGAGCCCCTGCCGGAGCACCTTTCGGTCATTTCTGCGACCGTAGCCGGAGAAAAAGCCGATGTGGGCTTTGTGGTGGATCCCGATGTGGACCGTCTGGCCATCGTCTGTGAGGATGGAAGCATGTTCGGTGAGGAGTATACCCTGGTTGCGGTGGCAGACTTTGTGCTTTCAAATACACCGGGGAACACTGCATCCAACCTGTCATCCACAAGGGCATTGCGGGATGTGACCCTCGCTCACGGAGGCGATTATTTTCCGGCGGCGGTGGGTGAGGTCAATGTGGTGGAAAAAATGAAGGAGCATCAGTGCGTGATTGGCGGAGAAGGGAACGGAGGGGTCATATATCCTACGCTGCATTACGGCAGGGATGCCCTGGTGGGGATCGCATTGTTCCTGAGCCATCTGGCAGGTAGCGGATGCACATGCAGCCAGCTCAGAAAGAAATATCCGGACTATGTTATCTCGAAGAACAGGGTGGAATTGCCGGAGGGAACGGATGCAGACAGGCTGCTTGAAAGGTTTGCAGAGGCTTTCGCGGGCCATGAAGTGAACCGGGAAGACGGGGTGAAGGTTGAAATGGAGGCCGGCTGGATCCACCTGAGGAAGTCCAACACAGAGCCGCTCATCAGGCTGTATGCGGAAGCGGGGACTGCCCGGGAAGCGGAAGCCCTCGCCGGAATGGCAAAAGAAACCATCCATGGGTTGCTGAAGGATGAATAATATACCATAACAATCGGTTTTTTAACGGACACAACGAAAATGAAACGCAAAACTTTAATAGCCATCATCATCCCGGTCGTACTGGTCGGTGCACTCATACTCTACTCTGTACTCTCGGGCAAGGAGAAGGATGTGGTGCTTGAAACAGCGGTGAAGTACGGCCAGTTTGAAATAGCGGTGATGGTGACCGGCGAGCTGGAAGCCATCAGGGAGACCGAGATCACAGCGCCGCAGGAACTGCGAAGCAGGAATCTCAGGATACGCAGTGTGCCGATCCTTGAGCTGATCCCGGAGGGGACCGTGGTGGATTCGGGCGACTGGGTGGCTACCCTGGACCGTTCGGAGGCGGACAATACCCTGAAGGACATCCTGGATAACCTGGAACAGGAAGAATCGGAATATATGCGCACCAGGCTGGATACCACCATGCAGCTCAGGCAATTGCGGGATGAGCTGATCAACCTGGAATTTGCCATGGAAGAGGCGGGGATTGCCCTGGAGCAATCCAAGTTCGAACCCCCTGCTACCATCCGCCAGGCCGAGATCAACCTGGAAAAGGCCAGGAGAGCGTATGAGCAGGCGAAACAGAATTATACCCTGAGGGTGCAGCAGTCCAGGGCGGAAATGAGGGAGGCAGAGATCAACCTGGCCAGGGACAGGAGGAGGAAAGAGGAGATGGAGGCGGTGCTGAACAAGTTTGACATCAGGGCCCCGGCTTCAGGGATGGTGATCTATAAGCGGGACTGGGACGGAACGAAACGGACCGCCGGGACCGAGATCAATACATGGGACCTGACCGTGGCCACGCTGCCCGATCTCTCCACCATGATCTCCACCACCTACGTGAATGAGATCGATATCAGCAAGGTGGATGTGGGTCAGCCCGTCAGGGTGGGCGTGGATGCCTTCCCCGATAAAAAGTATACCGGGAGGGTCATCGAAGTGGCCAACATCGGTCAACAACTCTCAAATACCGATGCCAAGGTTTTTGAAGTGCGCATTGAAGTCAATGAGTATGATTCCATTCTGAGACCCTCCATGACCACCAGTAACCAGATCGTCACCAGCGTACTGGAAGATGTGTTATCCCTGCCCCTCGAAGCGGTACACGCCAATGACAGCGTCACGTTTGTGTATACCAGGGATGGGAAAAGACAGATCGTGCTCGTGGGTCCATCCAACGAAAACAACATTGTGATAGAGAAGGGGCTCGAACCGGGAGAGATGGTCTATCTTTCCGTACCTGAAGAACCAGAGTCATTTGAATTCACAGGGATGGCGCTGATGGATGAGATTAAAAAGCGGAAGGAAGAGGAGATGAAAGAGGCCGAAAAGCGGCAGCAGCAGCGGCAGCGGCCGATGATTCCGGAAGATATCCGCAGGATGATGGAGGATGGAGAACTGCCGGAGGGATTTCCACAGGAATGGCCGGCAGGAGACAGCGGCACTTTCCGGCAGCGGCCGGAAGGAGCGCCCCGCCGGACACCCGGGGAAAGACCTGAAGGGGCTCCGGTGCGCACTCCTGGCGCACGTCCTGGAGCGACATCCATGCAAACTCCCGGAAGTCAGACACAAACAGCGTCATTTGATAATTTCAATTAGTCATGGGCAGGTATCTACATGACATACTCATCGCGGTTGAGTCCATCCTGTCCAACCAGACGCGAAGTATGCTTACCGCGCTGGGTATCATCTTCGGGGTGGCTGCGGTGATTGCCATGCTGGCCATCGGAAGAGGCGCCCAGCAGGAAATCCTGGAACAGATCAAAATGGTGGGGGTCAATAACATCATGATCACTCCCATCGTGGAACCTGCCGGCGAAGAGGATTCGGAGAACGGAAACGGAGAAAAAGAGCAGCGTAAATTCTCCCCGGGGCTCACCCTGCAGGATGTGGAAGCCATCCGAGAGGTGGTCCCCACCGTGCATACCCTTTCACCGGAAATTGCCGTGAACAGTCACGTTACCCGGGGAGGTAAACGGGCCACCGCAAAGCTTATCGGTGTTTCCAATGAGTATTATCAGATCTTCAACCTGAATCTGCAGGCCGGTCAGTTTTTCAATGATTACCAGGAAGAGAACGGGATCCCCGTCTGTATCATCGGGGACAATATCAAGAACCAGTTCTTCAGCAGTGAAAATGCCATTGGTCAGTATATCAAATTCGCCAATGTATGGCTCCGGGTGGTAGGGGTACTGGAAAAGACCAATGTGAGCCTCACCAGGTTCGAGGATATCGGGGTGAATGTAATGAATGACAATATTTACATCCCGGTAAAGACCATGTTGCTCAGGTTCCAGAACCGTGCACTGGTGGCTACCAGGATTAAGGCCTCTGCAACGACGGTCACGCGGAACAGGCACATGATTGCCATCAGTGCAACCCCGAGCCAGAACGTTTCTTCCAATTACCACCAGCTGGACCGTATCGTGGTCCAGGTCAACGAATCCAATGAACTGTCGCCCTCCACGGACCTGCTGAGCAGGCTGATGCTCCGGAGGCACGAAAATGTGAAGGATTTTGAGATCACCGTGCCCGAGCTTCTCCTGAAACAGGAACAAAGGACCAAGGATATTTTCAACATTGTACTGGGGGCCATTGCCAGCATATCCCTGCTGGTGGGGGGGATCGGGATCATGAATATCATGTTTGCCTCGGTGATGGAACGCATCAAGGAGATCGGTACCCGGCTGGCTATCGGAGCGCAGAAAAGGGATATCGTGGTTCAATTCCTTGCAGAAGCCGTACTGATCAGCGTCACAGGCGGTCTGATCGGTGTGATCCTCGGAATTGTGGCCTCTTTCCTGATCACCGAGCTTGCAGGCATCCTCACCATCGTGACACCCATCAGTGTAATCATTGCTTTTGTGGTATCCGCCTCGGTAGGCGTGATCTTTGGATATTCTCCGGCCAAAAGGGCTTCCGAGAGGGATCCCATTGAATCATTACGACATGAATAGCAGGCACATGAAAAAGCAAATATTTTTCCTCGTACTACTTCTTCCTTTTGTGAATATTTTTCCCCAGTCGCAGGCCGAGACTGAACTGAAGGTGCTGAACCTGAATGAAGTGATCGAGATCGCCCGGGAGCAGTCCCTGATGGCGCTCATGTCCAGGCACCAGTTCCGGGGCAGTTACTGGGAATACAGGACCCACATTGCGCGGTTCAGACCGGGGCTTACCCTGGAAGCAACCGTGCCTTCTTTGAATAATACGATGGAGAGTGTCACCCAGCCTGACGGGACAGAAAAATTCGTGACCCGGTCCAACATGCGTACATCCCTGGATCTGCAGCTGAACCAGAACATCGGGCTGACAGG
>DSEO01000199.1 GCA_011056635.1 Bacteroides sp. | reverse complement strand
TCAAAATGAGAGATGTAATATATTGGAAAACAAAGAGTTAGAGAAAGTTAGGAAATGGGGGTTTTTGCACCTCTGTAACAAACTAAATATGAGATAGTTGGGGGTTTTGTGAAACCCTATAGTGGAGTTAGTGGAGTTAGGTTGAGGCGGGCCTGTGCATGGAATGTGTGCAGGTTTTTTTATGCTGGGATTCGTCACATTTCGAAACGCTGCTTCCGGCGAAAAAAATTGAGCAAAATAAACCGGAAGGCGTCAAGTGCCTTCCGGTTTATTTTTATGCATTATAGGTGGATGAGGCAGTATCCCCGCCCCTGCCGGTCCAGTTGGTGTGGAAAAATTCACCCCGCGGCCTGTCCACACGCTCATAGGTATGCGCCCCGAAATAATCCCGCTGCGCCTGCAGCATGTTGGCAGGAAGACGTTCGGACCGGTAACCGTCGAAATAATTGAGGGCTGTGGTCAGGGCCGGTACTGGTACACCGTTGGAAAGAGCCGTGGCAACCACCCTGCGCCACCCTGCCTGGGCTGCTCCCACCTTCTCCTGGAAGAACGGATCCAGCAGCAGGTTGGGTAGTTCATTGTTCTGATCGAAGGCTTCCTTGATCCTGGCAAGGAACGCGGAGCGGATGATACAGCCGCCGCGCCACAGCAGTGCAATCCCCCCGTAGTTGAGGTCCCAGTCATATTCCTTTGCAGCCTCCCGCATCAGCGTATATCCCTGTGCATAGGAAACGATCTTTGAAGCATACAGTGCCCGTTCCATGTCTTTGATAAATTCCTTCTTATCCCCATTCAGGGAAGGTTTCGGTCCGGTGAGGATCTTTGATGCGGCCACCCGCTCTTCTTTCAGGGCGGAAAGACACCTGGCAAATACAGCCTCTCCGATCAGCGTCAGGGGAATTCCCAGATTCAGCGCCTCGATCCCGGTCCATTTCCCGGTCCCTTTCTGTCCGGCCGTATCCAGGATCTTTTCCAGCAGCGGTTCTCCGTCCTCATCTTCAAAGTCCAGAATATCCCGGGTGATCTCGATCAGGTAGCTGTCCAGGTCCCCTTCATTCCAAACTTTGAATACCTGGTGCATTTCCTTATAGGTCATACCCAGCAGGTTCTTCATCAGGTGGTAAGCCTCGCTGATCAACTGCATATCCCCGTATTCGATCCCGTTATGGACCATTTTTACAAAATGCCCGGCACCGTTGGCTCCGACCCAGTCACAACAGGGCGTACCGTCTTCCACTTTGGCGGCAATCGACTGGAAGATCTCTTTCACATGGGGCCAAGCATCCACCGATCCGCCCGGCATGATGGAAGGTCCCCACAACGCTCCCTCTTCTCCCCCGGAAACGCCGGTCCCGATGTACAGCAATCCTTTGCTCTCCACGTAGGCAGTCCGCCTGATGGTATCCGGAAAATGGGAATTTCCCCCGTCGATAATGATATCACCCTGGTCCAGGTGGGGAATCAGCATTTCAATGAAATCATCCACCGGTTTGCCCGCCTTGACCAGCAACACCACTTTTCTCGGCCGCTCCAGCGAAGCAACAAATTCCTCCACAGAATGAGCCCCAATAAATTTCCGGCCTTTCCCCCTGCCGTCCATGAACCGGTCCACTTTTTCCACTGTCCGGTTATAAACTGCCACAGTGTAACCATTTCTTTCCATATTCAGTACCAGGTTCTCCCCCATTACGGCGAGCCCTATCAATCCAATATCAGCTTTTGTTTTCATAATAAAATTTATTTTGGTTTCATGTTGTTCTGGTGTCTTTCTTTCTTCAGAGGTATTTCTCTCTCAACAACAAAACCCAACTTCTCCAGTACTTTCCATACCTTCCAGTCCTCCCCCTTCCCGCCGGCCAGGCAGACCGAATAGGCGGGCGGTTCCCTCCGGGGCGGATATGCTGCCCTGAGCTTTTCGAATGCACCCGGATCCTCACGCAGTCTGCGGTCATCCGCCGTGACATCATAGGTCTGCCTGTATACTTCCCACAGGAGGGATTCATGATCCTTTCCGGATGCATCTGCCCTGATCTCGGGCTGTTCCGGGGACGGGATGTATGCGGGTGACCAATGGTCCAGTCCCAGCTTAAAAAACCGGCTCACGGCCCTGACCGACATGGTTGTTCCCCCCGCTTTTCCATCCAGGGAATACCCTGCGATATGTGGTGTTCCGATGGTAATGGCATCCAGTAATTTCCGGTCGATTTCAGGCTCCCCGGAAAACACATCCAGGACCACCCCTGCAAGCCTGCCACCACGGATTCCTTCCATGAGCCCGGATTCCCGGATCACTTCTCCCCGGGAGGTGTTGATCAGGATGCTTCCCTTTCTCATTTGTTCCACGAAGCGGCGGTCCACCATCCCCAGGGTGTTGTCCATCCCTCCCCTGTTCAGGGGGACATGCAGGGTGATGATATCCGCCTGCGCAAGGACCTCGTCCAGTTCCATGAACAGGTCGCTTTTCTCAGCGCGCTTCCGGGGTGGGTCATTCAGGAGCACCTGCATCCCCAGGGCCTCGGCAGCCTCCGCAACCGGGCTGCCCACATGTCCTGCTCCCACAACCCCAAGGATCCGGCCCTCCAGTGTGAATCCCATCCATGTGGCCAGGTGCAACCATACCGAAGCCATGTATTGCTGTACCGATGACGCATTGCATCCCGGTGCATTGGTCCAGCTGATCCCAGCAGCACGGCAATACCCGGTATCGATGTGATCAAAACCGATGGTGGCAGAGGCGATCAGCCGGACATTCGTATGCTCCAGCAGGGCACGGTCGCACCGTGTCCGGGTCCTTGTGATGAGACAGTCCGCATCTTTGAGATCGGACTGTTTGATTGTATTGCCGGGCAGATAGGAAACCTCCGCCACCTTTTCCAAAACGCCTTGCAGAAACGGGATCCTGTCGTCTGCCACAATCCTGATCATCCGCGGTTGAATTTTTCCTTCCAGGACCAGAGGCCCAGAGCCGGGTTTGATACAAAATAGATCTCTTCCCCGTCGGGCATCCTGTTGTATCCCTCCTTCAACCGGCCGGGATCGTAAAGGGAAAGCATTGCATTGAGATCCGCATGGTGATAGTTCACCGATTCGATCTCCTCCTTTGTGAGATGACCCGGGCAATAGGTAACCCGGAACCTTCCTTCGGAAGAACCATGGATCAAATGTGCCGCGGCACTCAGATTCTGCCTCAGTTCTTCGTGGTGTTCCACCGCATCCAATATCTCCGGGGTGGTCTTGTACCCGTATTTCCGGATCAGCCTGTCTATTTCCCGGTCCTCTCCGAATTCCTTGAGCCCCGGAGCCAGCACGACAATCTCTCCCCCGGTGGCAATGGCCATCCTGGTCCTGTATATGCTCTTATTCCCCAGCCAGGTACTTCTGAACTCCTCCGGCTCGAGATATACCACGATTTTTTCAAGGGGTTCCTCCAGCATCTGGAAGTTAACCTGCAGGGATAATTCCGATGCATTGAGAAAACACTGCTCATCGTCCCCGATAAAAAGACCGCGGACCACCAGGTCCCCCGCATCCTCTCTTCCCACCACGGTCAGGATATAGAGCAGGGGCATATCCGGGATAAACTGTTCGGAGGCATAATTGAGCACCTTCCTTACGGGGGTGTCGGCGCGGCCCATCATCCGTTCCATTCCGTATGCCGCCCCCAGGAAATGACTTTTGTTAATGCCCTCCGGCCCTCCCGTGCCAACGAAAATGTTCTTATTATAGTTTGCCATCCCTGCCACCTCGTGCGGCACCACCTGGCCAATGGAAAGGATGAGATCATGCCCGCCCTCCACGAGAAGGGTATTTAACTGCGCGGGCCAGCTGTAGGAGACCATGCCCCCGGATACCTCTTTCAGAAAAGTGCCGGGTACTTCCCCAACGGTAACCACATCGTTCCTCCAGTCATGCACCCGGAACAGGGAAACCGGCACATCACCGAACATCCTCCGGATCTCCGGTTCGGTCATGGCCTCATGGGTCCCGAGGGCTGGGAGGATATCGGTAAGTTTTTCGCCATAATACTCCCGGACAAAACGGGTAATCAGTCCCGCCCTGCTGTAATACCTGGTGATGTCGGGGGGTATCGCCATCACCCGGTTCCGGCTGCCGGCCCTGTCAAGGGCCTGATAGACTCCGTTCCGGATATCTTCGTCGGTCAGGGTAATTCCGGGACCTCCCTTTTCGTAGTAGATCATTGCTTCAAGATTGAAACTATACTCCCCCGTAAGCACTGTAACCTCCGTCTACCGGGACGCATACCCCGGTGATAAACCGGCTCAGGTCCGACAGCAGGTAAAGGACAGTCCCGTTCAAATCATCCGGATCCCCGAACACACCCATTGGCGTGCTGGCAATGATCTTCTCACCCCGGGGTGTCAGTTTGCCGGTCTTTTCATCCACCAGCAGGAACCTGTTCTGGCTGGTCAGGAAAAAACCCGGAGCAATGGCGTTGACCCGCACGCCCACTTTTGCCAAATGTACCGCCAGCCACTGGGTAAAATTGTTGATGGATGCTTTTGCTGCCGAATAGGCCGGTATCTTCGTCAGCGGCCTGTAGGAGTTCATGGAGGATACGTTCAGTACCACGCCTTTTTGCCGGGTCACCATCCCCCTGGTAAATACAAGCGTCGGAAGAAGCGTTCCGGTAAAATTCAGGTCAAACACCTTACTGAATCCCTCCAGCTGCAGTCCGAAAAATCCCTCATCAAGTCTGTTCAGATCATCCTCGGTGATCTGTTCAAGCCGGGTGGTCGCCCCGGGTGAATTTCCGCCCGCACCGTTGATCAGCATGTCTACCTCACCCGCTTCTGCCAGAATTTTCTCCTGCACCTTTTCAAGGGACGCCTTATCCAGAACATCTGCTTTATAACCGTAGGAGCGGACACCGGTCTCGTTAGTTATCTCCCCGGAGAGTCCCGATGCCGCTTGCTCGTTGATATCCAGGATCACGGTGACCACTCCGGCAGCGGCCAGGCCGCGCGCGATGGTGGAACCAAGCACCCCGCCTCCGCCGGTGATCACACAAATCTTATCTTTCAGGTCTTCAAAAAATACATGTTCCATGTCGGTATTGTGATTATAGTTGGTAAAAAGCCAGGTTCTCCCTGGTGATGATATCAATGGGCAACAGTTGTCTTTTCTCCGGTTCCCGGTTGAAGGCGACCAGGTTAAACAGGGATGAGAGGCCCCTGAATGCCTGCTCCTCCGGCCGCTGCGAGATCAAAAAATCGATGTAATCCCTTTTAAGAAATTCAATACTCTCGGGCAGAAGGTCATAGCCTACCAGTCTCGTACTCATGGTTCCGTGAGCCGCAAGGTACTCGGCCACCCTGTGGACCCTTGAGTTGGTGACAAAAATACCCGCAATTTCATACCGTGAAAATGCCTCGTCCAGCCTGTCTTTCAGCGCATGATCCCCGGCACCGTTCAGATCGATTGTCAGCAGGTGATCCAGTCGCCCGCTGTGCTCCTCGAAAAAGTTTCTGAATCCTTTCTCGCGATGGATGATGTGGGCATAATGATCCTTACGCGCTGAAAGATTTACAATGACTACGTCCTTACCCGGCGAGATCCCGTAATTGATCAGCTTGGCTGCCAGGTATCCGCTGTGATAGGCATCCTGCCCCACAAAGCTCCTGGCGAGCGGAGTGTCCAGCGTCGAGTTGAAAAGTACCACCGGCAGGTTCCACTCCCCGCACCGTTCCACAAAAGCAATGGATTCCTCCTGGAAAACCGGTGCAAACAGAACACCGTGGACCCTGTCATAGGGAAAGTCCCGGACCTGATTCAGGAAATCCTTCCGGTCGATCTGGTCAAAATCGAAGTGATCCACCGTAATGTGGTAATGGGACAATTCCTCCAGCGCCCGGTCGATCCCTTTCCGGGGCAGCTTCCAGAAAGCGTGTTCGTTAACGACCCGGGGCATGACAGCCGCCAGTCGGACCTCCCGCTGCAGAGCCAGCGAACTTGCCAGAAAATCAGGTTTGTAGTTATATTCACGCAGTAATTTCTGGATTCGATCCCGGGTTGCCTCGGATACCTCTCCCCGGTTGTGGATCACCCGGTCTACCGTGCCGATGGAAACATTGGCAATTTCAGCTATATCCTTGATCCGTATCCTGCGCATAATACATTACTTGAATGCAACTTATGATTACATTCTGAAAAAAAGTGAATGCATCATTCCCACCAAAATTAATGAAAATATTTTGTAAATGAGACAGAAAATGCCTATTTTCGTGTTCGTACACGGAAATACCTGATAATGAAACTGGAAAAATATTCATTCGGAATTGGTGACAGGTTCTCGCAGCAGGGTGAGGCGCAGCTAAGTGCCATCATGGAAGCGGCAGAAAAAGGATTGGAGATCGTACCTGTCTGGAACAAATCCAACCGCGAACATCAGAATATCCATTCTTCTCCCTCTGACACCAGGAGAGAAGCAGACGATGCAGTAAAGAAACTGCAGTGGAAACACCCGTATTATGTGGATGCGGATCACATCAATCTGGACACGGTGGATGCTTTTTTACCGTATTCCGATTTTTTCACACTGGATGTGGCCGGATATCTGGGCAGGGAAATTCCCGGGGACGATCTGGAAAATTTTCTTGATATTGCAGACAGGTATACCGGTAAGCTCGTAATCCCGGGAATCAGCGAGCCGTTTCATGTCAACCGTGACGCATTGCATGCAATGGCGGGGAAGTTCCTGGGTGCCATCAGAGAGGCCTCTTCCATATACGGACATATTGCAACCAGGAAGGGAGCCGGTCAATTTGTTGCAGAGATCTCCATGGATGAGGTGGAACACCCGCAGACCCCGGTCGAACTTTTCTTCATCCTGATGATGATCCGGCAATTTGATATCCCCGTGCAGACGATTGCCCCGAAGTTTACGGGAAGGTTCAACAAGGGTGTGGATTATGCGGGAGACGTGGTGCAGTTCCGGAAAGAATTTGAACAGGACCTCCTGGTCATTGACCATGCGGTCAGAACTTTCGGCCTGCCTGAAAACCTGAAGCTGAGCGTTCACTCGGGAAGTGATAAATTCACCATTTACCCGGTCATGGGGGAACTGATACGGAAACATGATAAGGGAATCCATGTGAAGACAGCGGGAACCACCTGGCTCGAAGAAGTGATCGGACTCGCACTTTCCGGGGGTGAGGCGCTCCAGATGGCAAAGACCATTTATGCCCGCGCCTTCGATCACCGGGAAGCATTGTGCGCACCCTATGCCACCGTCATTGATATTGATCCCGATACGCTTCCCCTTCCGGATGCCGTGGAAACCTGGAGCGGGGAGAAATTTGCCAACACGCTGAGGCACGTGCCCGGTCATCCTGATTACCACCCCGGCTTCCGGCAGCTGATCCATGTGGGATACAAAGTGGCAGCCGACATGGGTGAGGAATTCCTGTCCATGGTGCGGACACACCGCGAAGTGACCGGAGAACAGGTGAAGACCAACCTCTATGAGCGACATATCAGGCGGCTTTTCGGGATTTGATACAGTTCACACATTGATTAATTCCATCTCTTAAGCAATAATAGCAGAACAATGAAAAAGTTTCTGGACAAGGACTTCCTGCTGGAAAATGATACAGCCTCCAGGCTCTATCATGAAGTTGCCAGCAAAATGCCGATCATCGATTATCATTGCCACCTGATGCCCGCCCAGATTGCCGATGATATCAATTTTGAGAATCTGACCCAGATCTGGCTGGCGGGGGATCACTACAAGTGGCGCGCGATGAGGGCGAACGGGGTAGATGAGAAGTACTGCACGGGAGATGCACCGGACAGGGATAAATTCATGAAATGGGCTGAGACCGTTCCCGACACCATTCGCAACCCGCTTTATCACTGGACACACCTGGAGTTGCAGCGTTATTTCGGGATCCATGAATTGCTCAATCCGGATTCGGCGGAAGCGATCTACCGGCAGGCAAATGAATTGCTGGCCACGGAGGAATTCAGGGTCAGGAGCCTCATCCGGAAAATGAATGTCGAAGTGATCTGTACCACGGATGACCCCGTAGACACCCTGGAGTACCACCGGAAGATCAGGGAGGACGGTTTTGAAACCACAGTATTGCCCGCATGGCGTGCCGACAAGGCCATGGCAGTGGAGGATCCGGATTTCTATAACCGTTACCTGGAAAAACTCGAATCTGCCTCAGGAACCTCCATATCCACTTACATGGACCTGCTCACCGCGCTCAGCAACCGGCATGATTTTTTCCATGAAATGGGCTGCCGGGTTTCAGACCACGGGATGGAGACCTTCTATGCAGATGATTTCGATCACCAGGAAATCGAAAGGATCTTTCTGAAAATCCGGAAGGGGAGAAAACTCAATAAGCAGGAAATCGGCCAGTTCAGATCAGCCATGCTGATCGAACTGGCGGTCATGGACCACGAGAAGGACTGGGTGCAGCAGTTTCATGTGGGCGCGCTCCGGAACAACAACACCCGTAGGTTCCATGAACTGGGTCCGGATACGGGATTTGATTCCATCGGTGACTTCAAGTTGGCACGGACCCTGTCCATGTTCCTGGACCGGCTGGACCAGCGCGAACAGCTGGCAAAAACCATCCTGTACAACCTCAATCCCGGGGACAATGCACTGATGGTGACCATGGCATACAACTTTAACGACGGGATGACACCCGGAAAGATCCAGCATGGTTCGGGCTGGTGGTTTCTGGACCAGAAATACGGCATGACCGACCAGATCAACACGCTGTCATCCCTGGGGCTGCTCAGCCGGTTCGTGGGAATGCTCACGGATTCAAGAAGCTTTCTTTCCTATCCCAGGCACGAATATTTCCGCAGGATCCTCTGCAACCTGGTGGGTACGGACGTGGAAAAGGGAGAGATCCCCGACGATCCCCGGTTGCTGAAAAACCTGATCAGCAATGTTTGCTACCACAACGCAAAGAATTACTTCGGTTTTGATCGGATCCCCTAGCGGGAGGATGGGGATATATTTGTATTTTAGCCACGGAACTTAATAATCGATCCGTGAGAATACTTTTGCTGCCTGCCATCATTCTGAGCTGCTTCCAGCCGGTATTATCCCAGGGGATTCGCGGGGAAATCAGGGATCAGCAGGGAGACCCGGTTCCCTATGCTGCCATTTATATCAGTGAACTTACCCGGGGGACCACATGCAATGCCCTGGGATTGTTCAGTCTTCCGCTGCCTCCGGGCCGGTATACCATCTTCTTCAGGAGCCTCGGCTATACCGAGGTATCCCGGACCATTACGGTCGGGGACGATTACACGGATCTCCAGATCCAGCTGCCCCCGCGGACCTACATGATCCCGGAGGTCAGGGTCAGTGCCAGCGGCGAGGATCCGGCATACTGGATCATGCGCAAGGCCATCGGACTGGCCAGTTACCACCTGCATGAAGTTGCCAGCTACAATGCGGAGATCTATATCAAGGGAACCGCTTATTTCGAGCAGATACCAAGAGCCATCGCACGCAGGATCGAAGTGGGTGAGATCAGGGTCAGGGAAGACCAGGTGTACATGCTGGAATCTTTGAACCAGGTGAAATACACCGCTCCTGATACATATGAGATGAAGGTGATCGCATCCCAGAACACACTCCCCGGATATACCCAGAACGTAAATCCCATGGACTACATCAATGCCAGCCTCTACCAGGAACAGATACAGTCCATCGTATCCCCCCTGGCAAGGAACGCTTTCTTTCATTATCATTTCCGTTTCGAAGGCTCATTTCTGGAAGGTCCCCATATGATCAACAAAATCAGCGTCATCCCGAAAAGAAAGAGCCAGCAGCTTTGTGAAGGGACCCTGTATATCGTGGAAGATTCCTGGTGTCTGCACTCCTCCGACCTGGAAGTGAGTACCATAGCAGGCACCCTTCATCTGCAGCAACTGTATGCCAATGTGATCATGGATGCCTGGTTGCCCGTCAGCCACAAGATCAGGGCCAATGTGCAAATCGCCGGTGTAAAGGGAGAGATCACCTATGTGTCGTCCCTGGAATATGCGGATGTGATCCTCAATCCGAACCTGCCCGGGACTTATTTCACCGCTACCGATACCGAAAGAGTGGAACCTGCGGAGGAAAAAGAGCGGTCGGACACTGAGGAAAAGATCATGGAACTGCTGGAAAAGGAGGACCTGACCAACCGGGATGTAAGCCGGCTCTCAAAACTGATGGAGCAGGAAGCAGCGCAAACATCCCCCGGGGAGGGAGACATCCTGAACCAGACGGGTACCACGTTCACCGTAGCAGAAAATGCCGTGAAAAATGACTCTGTCTACTGGAACAGTGTCCGGCCCATACCCCTGACCCCGCTGGAGCAGGTGAAAATGCAGGAGCGGGATTCGATCATCGGGGTAACCCGGAAAGCGACCGAGACGGATTCCATGAGAATGGCCGGCCGCAGGAATAGACCTTTCAGGAACCTGCTTCTGGGCAAAACCTACAGGGCCGGACCGGGGCGGTTCCGGTTCACACACGGGGGACTGGCAGACCTGGAGATGCTGGGGTACAATACGGTGGACGGGATCTATTACGGACAGGATTTCAGGCTCTACTGGAAACCCGACAGTATCCACACGGTCAGGTCGCGCCTGATGGCGGGTTATGCCTTTCACCGCCATGCGCCGATGATCACCTGGAACTCCGACCTGCTCTACGCACCCATGCGAAGGGGGAAAGTCGCCCTGTACCTGAACTACACCTCGTCAGACTTCAACGGCACGTCAGGGATCCCGGCTGTTACCAACCTGGTATATTCACTTTTCCTGAGGGACAATCATCTGAAGAAATATGAACAGATCGACGCCACGTTTTACAACCGCATCGACCTGGTGAACGGGTTGGTGCTGACCACCGATCTGGGCTACGGGATCCAGGAGCCGCTTTCAAACAACAGCGATTTCTCCATACTTTTCAGCCGCAGAAAGGATTTTTCGGAGAACCTGCCTGCCGGATTACCCCTGGATGCTCCGGCCCTGGAGCGAAGGAACAGAATGACTGCAGGGATCCGCCTGGAATTCACACCCAGGCATTATTATGTGGTGCGGAACTTCAGAAAGGCCATGCAGGATTCACAATGGCCCACATTCTCCGTTTCCTATAAGAAGGGGATCTCCCTGCGGGAGACTGGCTGGTCGGATTACAGTATGGCTGAGCTGGGTGTGGAACACACAACCCGGATCGGGCTGCTGTCGGAACTGGACTGGCAGCTGTATACAGGTCGTTTTCTCTCAGCAAACTCGGTGCATTTTTCGGATTTCAGGCATTTTAAAACGAATCCGCTGCCGCTGGACATGGCCGGTCTTGACAATGCCCTGATATTGATGGATTATTACGAAGCCAGCACGGATGAATACTGGGCACGGGCAGACGTGACCCTTCATTCCTCTTACCTTCTTCTGAAATTCCTTCCCTGGCTCAGTGAAAGGTTATGGAAAGAATCAATCGGGATCAGTTACCTCTGCACACCCTCGATCCCCCATTACATACAACTGGGCTACAGCCTGGAAGAGATATTTTTCCTGGTGGATGTGGGAGTATATGCCGCATTCCAGGATTTTTCCTGGAAAGGTTTCGGCGCCCGGCTCAACTTTCGGTTCTGATGAGAGAATTCACATGCATTGGCACTTTTATCATCCTGGTTTCCTGGAACATGATACTCCATGCCCGGCATCCGGAAGCGATAGACTGGCAGTACGATATTGACCTGTTGGAAAGGGAGCTGGCAGAAAAACATCCCGACCTGTTCCGCGGGAAGGATTCGGCCAGCTTCCACCATGCGCTTGAAAGGGTGGCCGGGCGTGCCTGTAACGGGTCCCTTTTTGATGTATCCGTTCAGCTGCAACAGGTCCTTGCCGGGCTGGGAGATCCTTACACAGCCGTCAATTACCACTATCTCATCCGCAGCGAGGCCATCCTGCCGCTGGTTTGTGTCTGGTTTGAAGAAGGGATCTTTGTGATGGAAACCAGTGAAACCTGCTCCCGGATTGTGGGAAAAAAGCTGGTCACAGTCAACGAAGCCCCCATCGCACAGGTGATCGATTCACTAACCACCCTGCTGGTCCCCCAGAATGTATCCCTCATCAAAGCCGAAACAGAAAGGATGCTCTCCTGGGCGCAGCTCCTGCAGTATTTCGGGTTTGCCGGTCAGGATGGAGTGCATATGGGATTTGAGGATACGGACGGTAACCCTGACCGGGTCTTCTTTCCCCTTCCCACCCGGAATGCACATGCCGTCCGGTTGGATCCGGTGTCCGTTCCCGAAGGGTGGAAGGACCGGAAAGCCTATTTCAGGGACCGGTATTTCCCTGAAGAACAACTCTATTATATCCAGTACAACCACTGCTGGAGCAGGGAGGTGGAGGTCAGGCACGGATCGGGATCTGCCGCGCTCTTTATGCCGGTGTTCAGGGACTTTGAGCGACGGGTATTCCGTCATATCCGGAGGGAAAAAATCGAGAAACTGGTCATTGACCTGAGATTCAACGAAGGCGGGGTAGCTTCACAGGGCACTGCTTTCATTGACAAACTCAGCAGATCCAGGCTCAACGGGAAAGGAAAGATCTATGTGATCCTGGGCAGACACACATTTTCAACGGCGGTGATCCATGCAGTTGAACTGATCCGGATGACAGATGCCATCACCGTGGGGGAGCCCACGGGAGGCCGACCGAACCACTTCGGCGAGATCCGAAGGTTCGTGCTTCCTGAAACGGGACTGGTTGTGAGTCACCCCACCCGGTTCTTTCAGCTGATGGAAAGTGATCCCCCGACCCTGCAGCCCGACATCGATGTAACCCTCTATTACAGGGACTATATGAAGGGGGTGGATGCCTTCCTGCAGGCGGTGAAAGACCACCGGGCGGACTAACCGGGACGGGATCGATGCTTAAATCTTTATGCTTCCAGGACCAGTCCGCGCATGATCAGGTACTGGGCCGGAATGTAGGTTGCCATGATCCAGAACCCGGCAAGCGGTATCTGGGTATAAAATCTGTCCAGGGCAAGCAGACTGTCCGACAGAACGAACAAAAGAGAACCGGTGAATGCCAGCAGGTAACTTGCCTGATTCACCCTCCCCTTCCTGTTCAGTGCCATCATGGACATTCCAATCAGGGAAAGCGCATAAAGCAGTATCATGGGGCGCAGGATCCCATCCAGGCCCGGCAGGAGCAGCATATAGATGCCAGCCACATAAGCAATGAAAAGCAATCCAGTGACCGGGTGTTCCTGCAGATAGCCCCTGCCACCGGTTTCACTGTAAGCGATGAAGATATAGATATAGCAGAGCTGAGAAAGGAAAAAACCTCCGACTCCAGCATAGAAAAAAAGCTCATTCTTTCCGGAGAACATCAGAAAAATGTCTCCCGTCCACGAGAAAAAAAAGGCCAGCAGCACAGGAACAATCAGTGATTTCTTTTTTCTGAAAATCAGGAAAAATACAGCCATCCAGACCATGACCAGGGGTTTCACCGCATATTCGAGGTCAATCCGGTCAGTGAGCCTTCCTGCCAGTTCCACGACCACGATGACCAGGAGCAGCAGATGGAGCAAAAGGGAGGTTTTGTTTTTCACCGGGAGCATTTTATGTGCATGTAAATATAGGAAAACGGATCGGCTTTTTCACTTTTTTGATTTTCTGTGCAATCGATTGTACATAATTTACTATCTTTGCATATAGCGATGAAGAAACAGCACATTACCATCCATGACATAGCCAGGGAGCTGAACATTTCGGCATCCACCGTATCCCGTGCGCTGCATAATCATCCGCGGATCAGCAAAGCCACCCGGGAGGCCGTGCAGCAAATGGCGCTGAAATACAATTACCAACCCAATGTGATGGCCTCTTCACTCAGAAAAGGCAAAAGCAGGACAGTGGGAGTGATCGTTCCCAGGATCAACAGGAATTTCTTTGCCAATGTGATCGGGGGAATGGAAGAGATCCTTTCATCCGCCGGATACCATCTGATCATCTGTCAGACCCTGGAAAAGGTCAATCATGAAATATTTGCACTCAGGGCCCTGATCAATGCCCGTGTGGATGCGATCATCATTTCCATCTCCATGGAGACGAAGAATTACGAACACTTAAGGATTTTGCTGGATCAAGGTATCCGGGTTCTTTTTTTCGACCGGATCTGCGAGGAAATCAAAACGGGTTCTGTGGCAATCGACGACAGGCTGGGTGCCTACCAGAGTGTCAGGCACCTGATTGACCAGGGATACAGGAACATCGCTCATGTAGCCGGTGCGGACCATATCAGTATCTACAGGGCCAGGAAAGCGGGGTATCTGGAGGCCATGCATGAGGCAGGGATCGACGTCAGGGAGCCATGGATCTTTGAGGAATCCCTGGTCCCGGAAGGCGGGAAAACCGCATTCGAAAAAGGGATGAAACTTCAACCCAGGCCGGATGCATATTTCTGTGCGGGAGATTTTGCCGCACTGGGAATACTGAAGGCGGCCAGGGATCAGGGCCTGAAGGTGCCTGCAGATATCGGGGTGACCGGATTTGCCAATGAACCCTTCACCGAATTTACGGAACCTTCCCTGACCACGGTGGATCAGCGTGCCGGTGAAATGGGCCGGATGGTGGCCGATATGTTCCTGAAGGAAGTGGACCTTTCACAGGAAAAACGCTCCCTGGAAAGGATCGTGCTGAAACCGGAACTGATTGTCCGGAATAGTTCAATTTTAAACAGATAAAACCAATTAATTATGGCAATTCATTATGAAGTTCGATTTTCAAATCATCCGGATGATGCGAAACATTACGGAACAGAAAAAATACGCAGGGAATTTCTTGTGGAGACTTTGATGGTCCCCGGTGAGATCCACCTGGTCTATTCACTGAATGACAGGTTTATTGTCGGGGGAGCCGTTCCGTTCAAGGAAAAGCTTGAGCTGACCTCCATTGAACCGCTGAAATCAAAGTATTTCTGCGACCGCCGTGAACTGGGGATAATCAATGTGGGAGGAGACGGGATCATCCATGTGGACGGGGAAAAATACAGCCTCGCTTACAAGGAAGCGCTCTATGTGGGCGCCGGTTCAGAAAAGATCGCATTCCTGAGCGTGAATGATGCCCGTCCCGCACGACTCTATTTCAATTCTGCCCCGGCACATCACCCCTACCCGACCAGGCGGATCACCCTGAAGGATGCCGAGGTGGTGGAGCTGGGTTCCCTGGAACAATCCAATGCGAGAAAGATCAATAAATTACTGGTTAATTCCGTGGTGGATACCTGCCAGCTCCAGATGGGCATGACCGAACTCAGGCCCGGGAGTGTCTGGAATACGATGCCTCCCCATACCCATGACCGGCGCATGGAAGCCTACTTTTATTTTGAGGTCCCGGAGGGACAGGCCATCTGTCACTTTATGGGCGATCCTGCAGAAACCAGGCATGTCTGGATGAAGAATGAACAGGCGGTCATATCCCCTCCGTGGTCCATTCATTCGGCCGCAGGGACCAGCAATTATAACTTCATATGGGGTATGGCAGGCGAGAATATGGACTACGGGGACATGGACACCATTCAGCCGGATGAACTCCGGTAAAACCAGGCTGGAAAATGAAAAGGCATGTCCTCGTCGACGTTGATTCCTCCTGGAGCAAGATTGCGCCCGGAGTGAGGCGCATGGTGATCCATACAAACCATCTGATGATGGTTGTTGTGGAGTTCACCAACGGCCCGGCTGATTACCCCGATCCCTTCCATGACCATCCCCATGAACAGGTCTCCTACGTGGCGGAAGGCCATCTCAGGCTTTTCGTGGAGGGCGCGGGTGACATGGAGCTGAAAAAGGGAGATATGTTCGCCATCCCATCCGGGATCCCCCATACCATCCAGACCCTGTCGCCTGTGGTTTGCATCGTCGACAGCTTTACCCCGCTGCGGCAGGATTTTATTGAACCTACAAAAAAATAAAACATCATGTCCACGAAACTATTTGATCTATCAGGAAAAAACGCACTGGTAACCGGCGGCACGCATGGCCTGGGAATGGCCATCGCCACCGGTTTGGCCAACGCAGGAGCCACCATTGTGATCAATGACCGGTTTCCGGAAAAGCTGGAAGCCGCAAAAGAAGGGTATCTCAAACAGGGGATCACTGTCCGCACCTACATGCTGGATGTCACCGATGAAAGTGCGGTGGAAGCGATGATCCCCCGCATCGAAAAGGAGGTTGGACCCATCGACATCCTAGTGAACAATGCCGGGATCATTAAAAGGATCCCCATTCTGGAAATGAAAGCCGATGAATTCCGGGAAGTCCTGGATGTGGATCTGACAGGGCCCTTTATCATGTCAAAAGCCGTGGCCAAAGGTATGATACAACGGGGTCATGGCAAGATCATCCATATGTGTTCCATGATGAGTGAGCTCGGAAGAGACACCGTGTCCGCTTACGCGTCTGCCAAGGGCGGACTGAAAATGCTCACCAGGAGCATGGCCACAGAGTGGGCCAAACACAACATTCAGATCAACGGCATCGGTCCCGGCTATTTCGCCACAGCCCAGACAGCCCCTATCCGGGTGGATGGGCATCCTTTTAATGATTTTATTATCAACCGCACCCCGGCCGGCCGGTGGGGAGATCCGGAAGATCTGGCGGGTACCGCCATCTTTCTGGCATCCGGTGCCTCCGATTTTGTAAACGGGGTGGTTATCTATGTGGATGGCGGCATTCTTGCCACCATCGGAAAACCCATGAACGAATAACAAGCAAAACTTATGAAAACTTCAGCACTGATCATTACCGCAATAACCATGGTAATTACCTCCTGTGTAAAGGATCCCGGACTGTCCCTGCTCGTGGAAAATCCGCTTGACACGGCACGGGATGATGCCAGGATACGGGTCACCAGGAATGAATTGTCGGAACACCTGCCCAGTATCCCAGCGGGCAAGCTGCCGCTCATTACTGATGCGGACGGCATTGCCGTGCCCAGCCAGGCAGATGATGTGGATGGTGACGGCACCTGGGATGAACTCTTCGCCCTCACCGATCTGGCACCGGGCGAAAAGAAAGATCTGACACTGACTTTTGCAGATCCCGCATCCTACCCTTCATTCACCCTCCGTACCAACATCAGGCTCGGCGCCAATGAACCCGGCTATCCCGAACTGGAAACTGCCGGCCGGCTGGAAGGGGTCAGCTACCACAATCACGACCTCACGGAAGAAGCCTACCAGATGGAAGGCCCTGCCTGGGAAAATGACCACGTGGGATTCAGAAATTACCTGGATCAGCGGAACGGGATGGACATCTTCGGAAAAATCACCGCGGAGATGGTCCTTGACAGTGTGGGGATCGCAGGCAGGCAGAGCTACCATGACCCCGACTGGTGGGGAATGGACATCCTCAAGGTGAATACCAGCCTGGGAGCAGGCTCCATCGGCTATATGTTCAAGGATTCCATTTACCGGGTAGGCGATCAGGGAACAGGGAGCTACCGGCTGGTGTTCGAGGGACCACAGCGGAGCAGAATGAACCTGGGATACGGTGACTGGAAAGTGGAGGCGCACACGCTCAGGGTGGATCACCGGATCGACATTGTGGCAGGCACCCGCTGCTACGAGAGTTTGGTTACCTACAGCGGAACCGGAGAAAAAATGGACCTGGTCCCCGGGATTGTCAATATGCACAGCGATCAGCTCTTCGTGGAAGCATTGAACGATGAGTATACCATGCTGATGACCCATGACATTCAGGCTGAGGATACCACCATGCTGGCCATGGCCCTGCTGGTCCCTTCAGAACTGCTGGTGGGATACGGCCAGACCAGGGACGAGGGTGAGGGGGTTACCCAGACCTATTATGCACGGTTAGCCGCCGGACCGGACCAGGCTGTTCCCTACCGGTTCTATGCGCTCTGGGAAAAAGAAGATCCCCGGTGGGCATCCCGTGCAGAGATCATCACGTACCTGAAAAACGAAGCCGAATGCATGGCGCACCCGGCTTCGGTCCACTTCGTGAAAGACTGACAGGTCAGCGGTTGGTTTCACCCAGTGCGTTGCCGCCGAATGTGTTATCGGTCAGCATCGGATTTGAATTATTTCCCAGGTAGATGCCATAGGCCCCTGAATGGGAAATCTCACTGTAGGATATGACGGGTACATCAGCCGTTGTATTCCTGACAGAAAGGTTCCCGGAATTAGCTCCGTAACCGCCGCCATAGGATATGACGCAGTAATCAAGGACGGTGCCGTTCCCGGTACCACCATAGAACCAGATCCCGTCCCAGTCGCCTGCCGCTTCAAAACCGGTTGCAGCACCGGAGGTAAATGTGATCCTGTTGCCCGGTTCCCCGTCGGCCACCAGCACACCGAAAGTGCCGGACCTGTAGCCTACATAGATCTCTGATCTGGCTGTGAACTTGATCGTGGTTCCCGGCTCGATGGTGAGCCTGGTCCCGGTATTGCTTCCGATATAAAGCGTTCCGTCAATAAGATAGGGAATATCCTGCTTTCTCCAGGTCACATCGGATTGCTCCAGGTCGTCGCCCTTTACCAGTATCCCGGAACCGGAACCAAAGCTGTTGCCAGTCCCGATTGTATGTGCAAAATTACCGTATATCTCAAGGGGAACCGTTCCGTTATTCATGAATGAGTTGCCCGTGAAATTGACAAAAGAAGCATCATTCCGCAAAGCGATCCCCTGGCTTTCAGAATGCATGAATGTGGAATGAACCACGGAAACGGCGGAGCCTTCTACATGGATCATCCCGTAATTATCGCTGTAGCCTCCTCCGTAAGAAAAGTCGCAGTAGGCCAGTGAGGAATTGCTTCCCGCTCCCCCGTAGAAACCAAGGAAATCCCAGTTGCCGGGCGACCTCGCCGCTTCGGGTGCAGAAGAGGTGAACAGAATCCGGTCCGATTCGGTACCCTCTGCAATCAGCGTTGCGAATTTATTGGATCCGTATCCAACGTAAACCGCGGCACTGTTACCCATCTGGATCTCCACTCCGGGCATCAGAGTAAGTGTGGTACCGGTAACCGTACCGATGTATACATTTCCGCCTATCACATAGGGAACGGTTTGTTTCAGCCAGGTGGACTCCTCATTGTCAATATCATCTGCTTCCACAAAGATCCCCCTGGTTGTATTGATCTGGTTGCCCGCACCGATGGTATGGACATAATTCCCGAAAATATTGACAGGATGCGCGCCATGATCCGCCAGGGTGTTGCCGGTGAATGATTCAAACCATCCGTCATTGCTCAGTCCGATCCCGACTGTGGAAGAATAGCTGACGTGACAGTTGTCAATGGACACGGATGTTCCGTCGATATAGATCTCACCGTTCTTCTGACCGTATCCGCCCCCGTATTCCACGATACAGTGCTGCATGGAAGAAGTGGAGGAAGCCCCCGCATAGAAACCGATAAAAGCCCAGTCACCCGGAGACTTCGTGTTCGCTGCGGAAGTGAATGTGATGGGCTTTTCGGCAGTTCCGTTGGCCAGCAGCACCGCTCCGGAGGAATTGCTGCTGTATCCGATATAGAGTCCCCTCCCTGAGGCAAAACGGATGAGTGCCCCGGGCTCGATGGTGAGCGTGGCACCGTTCACATAAACATCCGAAGTGACCAGATGCACCCCTTCCTCCCATGTCTCGTCCTCCACAATATTTCCGGAATGCTCATATACCGACGGAGCTGTCACGGTGATTGTCACAGATGTGCGATCGGTATCCCCTTCCATGTTGGTCACGGTGAGTGTCACTGTATAGGTTCCTCCTGCACTGAAAGTATGCTGGGGGTTGGCCTCTTCAGAGGTTCCCCCGTCTCCGAAATCCCATAAAAACGATCCGGCATTCGCCGAGCAGGTCGAATAGAAAGGTACAGGGGTCCCGGCAATGATGGCTTCCGGTCCAGTAAAACAAGCCTCCGGCGCATTCGGATCCTGCTTTTCACAGGCACTGATTAAAAGTAGGGCAACGAATGCTACCGGTAAGATTTTTAATGCTTTCTTCATTTTCATCATTAAGTTAATGGATTAAAAGCGTGCAATATAGCATATTTTAATATATTAGGATCTTTTTATCTGTATTATTTGACGTATCGCCCCATACTTTGATCAGATCAACCTTTCTTTTGACAGACTATCCCATTTCCTAATTTAATTTAAATTCTATCTTTGTTCAATTATCGCTAGATTTGGAATGCAATCGATTGTGCAAACGGACATGAAAAGAATTGACGTAGCTCTGAAAATGAGGGAAATCGGCGCCATTCCCCTCTTCTACCATCCGGATGTAGCGCTGTGTAAAGAAGTGATCGCAGCCTGTTACCGGGGAGGTATGACCATCTTTGAATTCACCAACCGGGGCGATCATGCCCATGAGATCTTTTCCGAACTGGCCCGGTGGGCGCGGCAGCAGATGCCCGGTCTTGTCCTGGGTGTAGGTACGGTGGTCGACGCCGGCACAAGTTCCCTCTATATCCAGTTGGGGGCGAAGTTCATCGTATCTCCCCTGCTCAACGAAGAAATGGGCAGGACCTGCAACCGGCGAAAAGTACTCTGGATCCCCGGATGCGCCACTGCATCGGAGATCAGCAAAGCCGAAGAAGCCGGGGCAGAGATCGTCAAGATATTTCCAGGACCCACCGTTGGAGGGCCCGCTTTCATCAAAGCCTACCTGGGGCCCTGCCCCTGGTCCAGTCTCATGCCCTCGGGAGGGGTTTCACCCACCGTGGAAAATCTCACAGCATGGTTCGATGCAGGCGCTTTCGCCGTGGGGATGGGATCCCGGCTGATCACCAGAGAGATCATCACAGATAAGGATTTTGAAAAACTTGAAAAAGTGACGAAGAATGCGCTGGAGATCATTCAAAAAATCAGAAGTTAAACTCGCTTTTCCCATGACGATCAGAACCTCCCTGTACCTTGCCATGTTGATCCTGGCCCTGACCGGCTGCCGGATCCAGCAGCAGGGGCGTGTGCTCAAACTGGCCCATGGCCTGGATCCATCCCATCCCGTGCATCATGCCATGGAATTCATGGCCGACCGATGCAAGGAGTTATCCGATGGAGAACTGACCATCGAGATTTACCCGAGCGGACAACTGGGTTCGGAGCAACAGTGCGTGGAACTTGTCCAGATCGGGAGCCTTGCCATCACCAAAGTCTCATCCGCCGTGATGGAGAGTTTTACGGAAGACTTTCAGGTGTTCGGGCTTCCTTATATCTTCAGATCAAGGGAACATGCCTTCAAGGTGCTGGACAGCGAAATCGGGGATGATATCCTCAAAAGTGCGGAACCATACTGGATCAGGGGGCTCTGTTTCTATGATGCGGGCAGGCGCAGTTTCTACACCATTGATCAGCCGATCAATCATCCGGATGACCTGAAAGGCCTGAAACTCCGTGTGATGAAAAGCATCACCGCAATGAATATGGTCAAATCCCTGGGTGGCTCCCCCACCCCGATCTCCTGGGGAGAACTGTATACCGCCCTTCAGAGCGGTGTGGTGGACGGGGCGGAAAATAATCCGCCAAGCTTCTATACCAGCCATCACTATGAAGTGTGTAAATTTTTCAGCCTGAACGAACACACTTCGATCCCCGACGTGCTGATCATCAGCCTGAAGGTGTGGGAAAAGATGTCGGAACAGGAACGGGCCTGGCTGCAGCAGGCAGCCGATGAATCGGTGCAGGTGGAGCGGGAATTATGGGCAGAATCGGAAAGGAAGTCCCTCGAAATCGTCCAGCAGGAGGGAGTGACCGTGGTCTATCCCGACAAAGATCCTTTCATCAGAAAAGTCGAACCGCTTCTGGAATCATACAGGGGCAACAAGAAGATATATGACCTGATCAACCGGATCAGGGCAGTAGAAACGGATTAATTTGTCAACGGATGAAAAAATTTGAATACTGGCTGAACAAATCCCTCGAAACATTCCTCGTGATCCTGATGTCCGTCCTGGTCATCGATGTTCTCTGGCAGGTTATCAGCCGTTATCTGCTCAGTTCCCCCAGCTCATTCACAGATGAACTGGCCGGATTCCTCCTGATCTGGGTCGGGGTGCTGGGTGCCGCATATGTGGCGGGCAGGCAGGAACACCTGGCCATTGATATTTTAATTCAGCGCTCACCACCGGAAAGGCAGCGAAAATTGCTCTACTTCATCCGCTCACTGATTTTCCTGTTCGCCCTCTTCGTGATGGTAATCGGTGGGATCGTGCTCATGTACACCCGTTTCCTGCTGGATGTCAAATCGGCTGCCCTTCAGCTTCCCCTGGGATATGTATACATTGTACTTCCGCTGAGCGGACTGATCATCATGTTTTATGAGATTGTGCATTTTATTGAATTAAGAAAATCCAGATAACATGGAAGTACTCGTTCTGGTTATCAGCTTTGTGATCCTGCTTGCCCTCGGTGTTCCCATCGCGTTCAGCATCGGTATTTCGGGCATCCTGACAATGCTCATGTCCATCGATTTTATTCCTGCTTTCACCACATATGCACATCGCATGGCAACCGGCCTCGACAGCTTTGCGCTTCTGGCCATTCCTTTCTTTGTGCTTGCGGGGTCCATCATGAACAGCGGCGGGATCGCCATGCGGCTGATCAACTTTGCGCGGGTGCTTGTGGGAAGGTTCCCCGCCGGCCTGGCTTTTGTGAACGTAATCGCCAACATGCTGTTCGGAGCCATTTCCGGATCGGCAGCAGCTGCATCCTCCGCCATCGGAACCATCATGACCCCCGAAATGAAGAAGGAGGGATACGAACCCGGTTTCAGTGCAGCCGTGAATATCACTTCCGCCACCACCGGGCTGACCATCCCCCCCAGCAATGTCCTGATCGTCTATTCGCTGGCCAGCGGGGGCGCCTCCATCACCGCACTGTTCCTGGCGGGTTACGTGCCCGGGATCATGACCGGAATTGGGATCATGCTTGTCGCGCTCACCATGGTCATTTTCAAGAACAGGGGCATGAAAGGGGTGATGCGGGTACTTGGTAAAATCGTCCTGCTGTCCGCAGTGCTCCTGGGTATCGGGATCGGGCTCAAGGTCCTGCACGACAATGCATCTGCACTGATCTTCAAACTGGTCCTCTACACGCTGGTCGGGATCCTGCTGGCATGGGTGGTCTATAAATCCGTTAAACACTGGGAAGGATTCAAATTCGCCATGAAGAAGTTTGTGGATGCATTGCCCTCCCTGTTAATGCTGGTCATTGTGATTGGTGGGATCGTGGCGGGATATTTCACCGCCACGGAAGCATCGGCCGTGGCTGTCCTGTACGCACTGATACTCGCCCTGATCTACAAGGAGATCACCATGAAGGACTTGCCCTCCATCATTCTCACATCCATCAGGACCACCTGCATCGTGCTGTTGCTTGTGGCCACCAGCCTGGGTATGTCATGGATCATGTCCTACGAGAATATTCCCCAGAATGTCAGTGAAGGATTGCTGAACCTGAGTGACAATCCGTATATCATCCTTCTCATCATCAACCTGATCCTGCTTTTCGTAGGGATATTCATGGACATGACGCCGGCCATCCTGATCTTTACCCCCATCTTCCTGCCCATCGTTACCTCCCAACTGGGTATAGACCCCATCCATTTCGGGATCATCATGGTGCTGAACCTCTGCGTGGGCCTGTGTACCCCGCCCGTGGGATCGGTCCTGTTTATCGGTTGCAGCGTGGCAAACCTGAAGATCGAGCAGGTGATAAAACCCCTGCTTCCCATGTTCATCATCATGATCGTGGTTTTGCTGCTGGTCACCTACATCCCCTCACTCAGCCTCTGGCTCCCCAATTTGCTTATTAAATAGGACCCTTAACTGGAATGCCACAGAATAAATCATTATTTTTAGGATCCGAGAACTGCAGGTAAACCTTCAGCCCAGATGACCGCTCCCTTGCAAATATCCCTTTCCGGAGCATTTACAAACTGGCTTCCCTGGTTGTTGACAACCCTTGCCGTGGCCGGTTTTGTATTTCTCGCTGTTATTCTTGTGCGCCAGTACCATATGTTCAGGCAATTCGACAGAAAACACTTCTTCAGGCACATCAAGCAGATCAAATTGCTGTACACACTCATCGACAGTATGCCGGACTGGATTTACGTCAAGGATAGAAAGAGCCGTTTCATCCTGACCAACAAGCACCTGGCAGCATCTCACGGAATCAGGAGCCCGGATGAAATGATCGGGAAAACCGATTTTGATTATTATCCCGAATCACTTGCCCGCACCTTCTTTTCGGATGAACAGGCCATCATGAAAGACGGAAAACCCATTGTAAACAAGGAAGAAGTCCTTACCGGCCAGAAAGAAGGCGATGTGGTGCTTTCAACCACCAAGATCCCGGTCAGGAACAAAAGGGATCAGGTGGTGGGAATTGTGGGTATCGGCCGGGATATCACCAGGCAGAAACACGTGGAAGAGCGTTTGAAACAACTTTCACAGGTGGCAAGTTCCACCGAGAACGTGGTGGTCATCATGGACGGGAGCGGGAATCTCGAATGGGTTAACCGGGGATTCGAGGAGAAATATGGCTGTTCGCTGGAGGAATTTGTAAAGAAAAACGGCAGGAACCTCCGGGCCTGCTCATCCAATGAAAATATCGGCGAGATACTGAATGAGATTATTGTGACGGGCAGGTCACAATCCTACAGTTCCCGTGCCAGGGACCGCTTCGGAAACGATGTCTGGTACCAGTCCAATATCACACCGGTCATCGATGACCAGGGAAAAGTAAGTTCGCTGGTCCTCATCGATTCCGACATAACCGGCCTGAAGAAAGCAGATCTGCAAATCAAACAGCAGAAATATGAACTGGAGGCCCAGCGTGACCAGCTGAGGAAACTGAATGCAAGAAAAGATAAGCTCTTCTCCATCATTGCCCACGACCTGAAAAATCCTTTTCAGGCCATCATCGGATTCTCCGAACTTCTAAAAAGCGAATACAACCGGATGGACCAGGAACGGGTGCGTGAATACATGGAACTCATCCATGACTCTTCGAGCTCCGCATACGAGCTTCTTTTCAACCTGCTGGAATGGGCAAGGGCACAGACCGGGGCCATCAGGGTCAGTCCCGGTCCTGTTTGCATCAAAGAACTGATCCCAGATATCATTGACCTCAATGCCCTGCATATGAAAGAGAAACAGGTACGGTCTGAGAATCTCGTGGATGAGAAGATCGTCGCATTTGCCGACAGGAATATGGTTCATACGATCCTCAGGAACCTGACGAGCAACGCGATCAAATATACCCCCTCCGGTGGAAAGGTCACTTTGGATGCATCGGAGAAAAACGGATCAGTGGAAGTCAGTGTGTCTGATACCGGTGTGGGAATTTCCGAGGAGAAGATCAAAACGCTTTTCTCCCTGGAAAAAGGGAAGAGTACCGCGGGCACGGCAGGAGAAACCGGGACCGGCCTGGGACTGCTGGTGTGCGAGGAATTCCTGAGTCTGAACCGGGGAAAGATCCGTGTAACGAGTCAGCCGGGAAGAGGCTCCACCTTTACCATCACCTTGCCCGCTGCACCATCCGCTTCCAGCCAGTAAGCGTATTTCTTACGTTAACTTTGTTTTTCGTTTTTTTCTTTCATACATTAGCTGCATGAGCACCGCGGGCAGTTCTGCAGAAAAAAGCTCGGCCAGGTCCATCAATCCCCATATCTCGGTCGATTGTGTGATCTTCGGATTCAGCACCAACCAGCTGAAGGTGCTCCTCATTGAAAGAGCATATACCGATGAATCGGGGAACCGCCATCGTGACCTCAAACTGCCCGGCGATTTTATTACTCCGGATGAACACCTGGACCGGGCAGCTGCCCGGATCCTGGAAGAACTGACCGGTCTTCATGACATCTATCTGAGACAGTTCGAAGTATTCGGTCATCCCAACAGGATTTCCAGGAAAATTGATCTGGACTGGCTGCTGGAAACAACGGGACTTCAAATTCACCGGGTGGTGACCACTGCCTATTATGCCCTGATCAACATCTCGGAAAGCAACCGCGATTTTGCCATCAAGAACAATGCCAGGTGGATCCATATCAGCCGTATCCCACCCCTCGCATTCGATCACCTTGAGATCATCCGGAGAGGGCTGAAACATCTTCAGGAGGCGCTCCGGAACGAACCTGTCGGATTTGAACTGCTGCCCGCCAAGTTCACCATCAGACAGTTGCAGACCCTGTATGAGGTCATCCTGGACTGCAAGCTCGACAACCGCAATTTCAGGAAGAAAGTGCTGGGAACCAGGTACCTGGTCCAGCTGGACGAAAAACAGGCAGGCGTACCTCACAAGCCGGCTTACTTTTACCGGTTTGACAGAAACACGTACATGCGTGACAGAAAGGATTATATAGGATTTAATTTTTAAACGTTAATTCTCGGATAAAATGTACTTACTGGGTTATGATGTAGGAAGTTCTTCTGTGAAAGCGAGTCTGGTGGATGCGAATACCGGTCGCAGCGCAGCTACTGCCTTTCATCCGAAAAAAGAAATGAAGATCGACGCCCCCAGGGCCGGCTGGGCAGAACAGGACCCGGAACAATGGTGGGCCAACCTGATCCTCGCTACCACCGATGTGCTGCAGTCAGCCGAAATTGATCCTTCATCCATCAGTGCCATCGGCATCTCCTACCAGATGCACGGACTGGTCATGGTGGACAAGAAACATCAGGTGCTCCGCCCCTCCATCATCTGGTGCGACAGCAGGGCCGTCCCTTTCGGGGAACACGCCATGCAGTCCGTCGGGGAGGAAAAATGCCTCACCCATTTGCTTAACTCCCCCGGAAATTTTACAGCTTCAAAGCTGAGCTGGGTGATCATGAATGAACCCGCGATCTATGAAAAAGCATACAAGATCATGCTTCCTGGTGATTACATCGCCATGAAGCTCACAGGCGAGATCAACACCACGATCTCAGGGCTTTCGGAAGGCATCATGTGGGATTTTAAAAACAACTCCATCGCTGATTTTCTGCTTGAATATTACGGCATTCACCGGCATCTGATCCCGGAGATCGTCCCAACATTCTCTGAACAGGGCCGCCTGTCGGCCGGAGCTGCAGAGGAACTCGGACTGGTTCCCGGGATACAGGTCTCTTACAGGGCAGGTGACCAGCCGAACAATGCCTTTTCTCTGAATGTGCTGAATCCCGGGGAGATCGCGGCTACCGCAGGCACCTCAGGTGTTGTATACGGAGTAAGCGATGAGGTGAAGTATGATCCCCGAAGCCGCGTTAACACCTTTGCCCATGTGAATCACAGCCAGGAACTGAACCGCCTGGGTGTTCTGCTCTGCATCAATGGCTCCGGTATCCAGTACTCATGGCTCAAACAGCACCTGTCTGCTCCTGAAATGAATTATCCCGCATTGAATGACCTGGCCATGGAAGCACCCATCGGTTCTGAGGGACTGACCATGCTTCCTTTCGGGAACGGGGCCGAAAGGATGCTGGGCAACCTGAATGTGGGCGGCACAATCCGCCATATCAATTTCAATATGCACGGAGCATCCCACCTGGTCAGGGCCGCACAGGAAGGAGTCGTTTTCGCCATGCATTACGGCATGCAGGTCATGAAGGAGATCGGGATCCATCCCAGGGTGATCCGGGCGGGACTGGCCAATATGTTCCTGAGCCCGGTCTTCAGGGATACCCTGGCCGGAATATCAGGGGCCACCATTGAACTCTACGACACGGACGGCTCAATCGGAGCTGCCAACGGAGCCGGAATCGGGTCCGGTATTTTCGGATCTTTCGAGGAAGCTTTTGAAAACCTCAACAAGATGATGGTTGTGGAACCGGATGAAAAACATGCAGGTGCATACCGGGAGGCCTACCATCGCTGGCTGGACATCCTCCAGGAATGCCTTGACATCAAATAATCATGAACCATAAATTATACGGAAAATGGAATATGTAACAGGAAAAAAAGAGTTTTTCCCGGGTATCGGGAGAATCAGGTATGAAGGCAGGAAATCGGACAATCCGCTGGCCTTTAAATTCTATGACGAGAATAGGGTGGTTGCCGGAAAAACCATGAAAGAGCATCTGCGTTTTGCCGTGGCTTACTGGCATACCTTCTGCGGAACCGGACTGGACCCTTTCGGTCCGGGGACAAAAGATTTTCCCTGGGATCAGGGCAGCAATGACATTGAAAAGGCAAAGAACAAAATGGACGCGGCTTTTGAGTTTATCACAAAGCTGGGGGTGCCCTATTTCTGCTTCCATGATGTGGACCTTGTGACTGAAGGGGCATCGGTGAAGGAATACGAATCCAATTTGTCCACCATGGTGGAATATGCCAGGCAGAAAATGGCCGGTTCAGGTGTTAAGCTGCTCTGGGGAACTGCCAATGTCTTTGG
>DSEO01000103.1 GCA_011056635.1 Bacteroides sp. | reverse complement strand
GTCTGCCCGCTGCTTCGCAGCTCCTGCATCCAAAAGAAATGTGCCTGAATGCGGCGCTAAACCAAATCGCATTTAGATAAACCGGTACAACGCCGCACAAAATGCATAACTTTGATCAAACGATAGTTACGAACGTTCCAGAACATGCCGTTAAACGCAATTTGGATCCGCCCTTGCGGGCTTTACAGTCTGCCCGGGCAAGCCCGGCAGCCTTCGCCCTCAGGTGCGGAACTTCGTTTAGCGCCGCATTATCAGTAAGATTTTAATGGGAAACCACAAATAAAACCTAACAAATAAAAAAAATGAAAATGAAACAGTTATTAGCTAAAGCTTTGATGATCTTTTCAGGGATTTTATTCGTTATTGAAGGTCAGGCATCTAACCCGGTTGAGATTACCATCAATCGCAATGGAATACTCCTTAAAGGTAAATTCTATGTTTCAGAAGAAACAGGGAACTGCCCCACTGTAATTTTATTACAAGGTTTCCCGGGAAACGAACAGGATGTGCTTGGCATTGGGAAAAAACTATCTGAAGCAGGCATGAATGCTTTGACATTTAATTACAGCGGGACTCATCAAAGTCAGGGGGCATACAATTTTGACAATACTCAAAAAGACATCAAGGCAGTATTGGAATTTATTCACCAGTCAGAAAACATCCATCATTATAAAATAGACACAACGCGTATCTATTTAGGTGGATATAGTTATGGCGGAGGCATGGCTCTTACTTATGCGGCAAACCATCCAAATATAAAGTCAGTTTTTTCTATCAGCGGCACTGATCATGGAGCATTCTTGAGAATGTATGATCATAACCCTGAGATGAGAGAAATAGTAGATAAAATGTTTGATGATCTAAAGGACAAGCCCAAAATTGTCAGATTCGGACCTGGAGTGATTCCAAAAGAGGCTGTTGAAATGGGCATTATTGATAATAATCCAACCTATGATTTAATATATTGTGCTCCATTACTTGCTCCCAAGAATATTTTGCTGATAGGGGGATGGGATGATCGTAACATTACAATTGAAGATTTTGTATTACCTCTATACAGAGCACTTATCAACGCGCAAGCCAACAATGTAAAGATTACAGCGGTGCAGGATAACCATTCATTTAGAAATTCCAGAGTAGAGCTGGCAAAGATTATTATAGACTGGTTAAAATTCATAGACAAAGATGAAAAATGACAGCTATTCTTTAATTGCTTGAAATATATCAAAATCCAACTGATAACACTGTATAAAAGCCATTAAAACGGCTTTTATACTGAGCCGTTGTGTAGCATGCTAAGCAATCATTTCATAGATAGACATTTAGAATGACTATGGAAAATATCATTGAGAAAATTCGAATAGAACTAAAAGAGAATATTGATGAAAAAACTCAGGCGACTGGTCAGAATTTTTTCAAAGAAAAGATAAAGTTTTATGGTGTTAAAGTTCCAATTGTAAATAAAATAAGCAAGGAATATTTTAAACTTATCGATTTTAAGTCAAAATCTGAAATATTTGACCTCTGCGAAAGTTTATGGCAGTCTGAATTTATTGAAGAATCATTCATTGCCTGTCATTGGTCTTATTATATTCATAAAAAATACGAACCTGAAGACTTTCAAATATTTGAAAAATGGATTAATGAATATGTAAATAACTGGGCTTCATGTGATACACTATGTAATCATACCCTTGGAGAATTCATTGAGATGTATCCTGAATATTTAGGAAAGTTAAAAGATTTTGCTAAATCAGATAATAGATGGATGCGAAGAGCTTCATCTGTGACTTTGATAATACCGGCCAGAAAAGGAAAATTTCTCAATGATATCTTAGAAATTGCAGATATCTTACTTTTGGATAAAGATGATTTAGTTCAAAAAGGGTATGGGTGGATGTTAAAAGCTGCCAGTGAAGCAAACCAACGAGACATCTTTGAATATGTGATTAAAAACAAATCTATTATGCCTCGTACAGCATTACGATATGCGATTGAAAAAATGCCAAAAGAATTGAAAAGCAAGGCTATGGAAAAGTAAATATGATTAATAACAAAAATGATATAAAAAACGCACGACGGCACAACAGCCGGTACAGTGCATAGGTTATGGCGTATCACGAGAGATGGGACCGTAAGTCGCGATTTTGCATTCATGGCAAAAACACTAACGGTAGATAGGAACGTAGCCCGGAATGCAGCTACTTTTCATATGCGAGGAACGTTGGTGCTAATTTTGAAAAGTGCACAGCATTTTCAAATAGAGCCAGAAACGGAAATACCATGAGGCAACTATTCAATAGCAAACTTTTATTATTCACCATCATTGTGATGTGTGCCAGTTGTGAGAAAGACAATCCTGGAAACCCACCAGACTTTCTGGTGTTTCCTGTTGGCCGGTCGTTTTTAAGTTCCAGTACATTTCATATTGAGATTGATGAAAACACTTACGTCTCAGATTTTATTTTTGACAGTTGTGGCGGATATTGGCTTCAAATTCCAGTTCCGGAAATATCGGGAAATAATAGTATAACTATACAGATTACCAGAAGAAAAGATGAAATGAATCTGTTCCCTGGGATAGTGGGAGACTCGCAAAATTGGATAAGTTCTTCTTATTATATTGATTCTGATCACGAAGACATCATTACAAAAGCAAACGAACTAACATTTGGACTCTCTTTAAATTCGGAGAAAGCAAAAGTTATTCAACAGTTTGTGCTTAGTCATGTTGAAATGAATATATACAAAGATGCTTTTCTCGATAAAGCATCCATTACCTATAAATTGGGATATGGTACATGTATGAATTATTCGAGACTTTTTGTTGCATTATGCAGAGCGGTAAATATTCCGTCCCGTACTGTATGGGGTGTGGTATATGGCCATAATAACAATAATATATACGACTATCACCATCAATGGGCAGAGGTACTTGACGAAACAGGTTATTGGCATCAATTAGATTTTAATTATACAACAAATTCTGATTTGAATGATATACGGTATCTGGACTTAATTTATTCTGCAGAAGAAAACTCTATTGTGAAGAATCGAGATTTATATGAGATAATGTTTGAAGACTTAAAATATTATCATGATTATCCTGTAACACTAACTGCGAATTTGGGATTTGAGTTGATAAGTGACAATAGACCGGATTCAATGATTTTACACTATGTGTATGAGTTCAATCAAAACTAGCCCCGACACACAATATAGAAAAGTTGGGGTTCAGTGGTTTACGAGGGTTTAGTTCTCGCTTCAACTTTTTCCAACGGTGGATAGGAACGCAGCCCGAAAACCCAACCGTTTCATATTGCCAAAAGTTAGCTGCCAGCGGTAGAAAAATACTGCTTAAAAGGAAGCAATGCGTAATTACTTATTCATAATAGTACAGGAATGGGCCGATGGGATGGGTGCTTTGAGGGCAATTGATTTTAATGTCACTCTTGTTGATAACTGTATTTTTTTATTATTTATGGTTAAAGATTTTTGGAGGCGATATAAATATACTTGATTGATATACTAAAAAGATATATTTTTGTGATATTAATTTAAAATATTATGAAAACAGTATCATTAAAAATAGATGATTCGATTTTTGGGGAGACTGAAAAAATACTTGCTCGGATTAAAAAACCACGGAACCGGTATATTAACGAAGCGATTGATTTTTATAATAAAGTTCAGCGCAAACAAATTTTAGAGAAAAAATTGAAGGAGGAATCTGATATCGTAAAAGCGGATTCACTGTCTGTACTTAAAGACTTTGAGGAGATTGATTATGCCGATTAAACAATTTGAAGTCTGGCTTGCAGATTTAAATCCCCAGATTGGAACTGAGCCAGGTAAAACAAGACCAGTTCTGGCTATTCAGACTGATTTACTCAATAAGATATTTCACCCATCAACGATTGTCTGTCCGATTACAGCAAACGTTAAAAAGGATTCGGAGATTTTGAGAGTATATCTAAAAAAGGGGACAGCAAATTTGCATCAGGCTTGCGACATTATGATTGACCAAATTCGGGCGATTGATAATAAAAGACTGACAAAAAGGATTGGAGTATTGCCTGATGAACTGGTTAATTTGGTAAAAGAAAATATTCAAATAGTACTTGACCTTGAATAATGCACGACACCACAACATGCAATATGGCCAATGGCGGGGGAAGTAGTAAATTGAAACATTCTGCCCAACAACAAGGTTTGTAACGGTGGATAGTGACGAAGCCCGCACTCCGCCACTTAGCATATTGTCAGCCATTACCACCCATTTAATAAAACTATAACGGAGTTTGAATATGTATATTTTTGGTCTTATATTTGTACATGATAATGTACATAAATAGTTACAAAATGATAACAACAACAATTTCAGATTTTCGGAAAGACATAAAAAAATACCTCGATAATGTCACCAAGAATTTTGAAACTTTGATAATTAATCGAGGGAGGGATAATGGTGTAGTTATTATATCTCTGGATGAGTATAATTCGCTTCGTGCAACTCAGCATGAACTATCTTCTAAATCAAATGAAAAAAGGCTTGATTCTGCTATTGAGAAATTTCAAGAAGAGAAATCTTTCCAAAAAGATCTAATTGACTGATGAAATATATATTCGTCGACGAATCTTGGGAAGACTACTTGTATTGGCAGAAAACCGATGAAAAAATCTTGAAGAAGATTAATGAATTGATCAAAGACATCTCCAGGAATCCCTTTTCTGGATTGGGTAAACCCGAGCCGCTAAAATACAAATACAAAGGTTATTGGTCTAGAAGAATTGATAGTGAGCATCGTTTGATCTATCAAGTAAAAGATGATGAGATTCGAACTGCGAAATGCAGATTCCATTATGACTGAATGTGAAACCGGTGGTATCGTTGTGCAAACTCTATATTGGCTTTTCACGTACTTTGCCTAACCAATATTTTAAATACACGATCAATGCATAAACAAACAGAGAAACTATCATACACAACTACGTTTTTAATGCTTGTAAGCAGGCTTGCTTTTTTCTTGATTTTCCAGGTAATTATTGCATTGTTCACCAACTCATGGGAAACCTCTGAAAAATATTGGTTATTAACAGCCACTTTAACCAATGTTGTTAGTATAGCACTGTTGTATTTCCTATTTAGACGTGATGGAAAAAAATACTTGGATATTTTCAAGATTAAAAGGTCCAGTTTAAAAAAGGACATTTTAATTTTTTTAGGTATAACAATTATTTCAGGACCTATCGTTTTTGCCCCTGGCTATTTTTTAAGCGTAATGATATGGGATGATCCAGATGCCCCAACAGAAATGATGTTTAATAATATTGAAAATTGGTTGGTTTACTTCTTACTGATAGCTTTCCCCGTGACTATAGCTTTTGCAGAATTACCCACTTATTTTGCATTCATCATGCCGAGGCTTAAGATTCAGATGAAAACAAAATGGTTAGCAGTTTTACTTCCCATTTTATTTCTTTCTATTCAGCATTGTACCTTGCCATTTATTCCTGATATTAATTTTATTATATATCGTTTACTTGTATTTTTACCTTTCGCTATCTTAGTCGGCGTGTCAATTTATTATCGACCTTCACTCTTTTTTTACTTTGTAGTATTACATGGTATCATGGATTTTGGAACTGCTTTGATGTTCCTATTGGAGATTCAATAAATATAAACCTCAAAAATAGGCACAAAAGTTAAAAAAATTATGGTGACACCACGAAAACTCAATATTGACAGCGGATTACAAGGGTAGGGAAAGAACACCATGCGGCGCTAAACCAAATCGTATTTAGATAAGCCTGTATAATGCTGCTCTAAATACATATATAATCAAGTTGTCTTAGGCGGGTAAGCTCGTCCGTCAGGTAGTTAAAAGAATGCATGGAATTGATTTTCCTCGAAGCTTGCTTCGAGGAACCTTTTGACGACGCAGACAATCATCGAGTAATTGTCATTTTTATTTCAATGAAAAGGATCAACACGAAATCACCATGGTTTTTCTTTTATATGACGTATGGCATTTCCTGGTTGTTCTGGATACCGGCAACCTTTGTTGAAGAGAATGTTCTGGAAACATCGTGGGTAATTTTGTTGTATTTGGGTGGTTTAGGACCGCCGGTTGCCGGAATAGCACTCACATACCTGAATAAGGATAAGGTCTATCAAAAAGAATATTGGCAGCGCGTATTTAACCCTAAACGAACAGGGGGAAAATGGTATTAGGTCATCCTGCTCGGGTACCCCATTTTGGCATGATGGGTAGCATTGATTTTGAATTGTCAAATCCAGCTATCAGGAACTTTGAAGGCATTGCTTGAACAGCCATTACGCTTGACACTTTTGTAATATTTATCTGTATTTTCGGCCCTCAGCCGGAAGAATTGGGTTGGCGTGGATATATACTTGCAGAAGCACCTTGTCAGCGGTGCTTTTCCATTTTAATGTCAACTTGACGGGTAATCTGACAGAGATTTCTGCAACTGAAGAACTCATACGCAAACTATTATATGTTAATCATTACAGTCATCATCATTCAAATATTTGGAGCAAGTACATTGCGGGGCAAGAAAGAGCAAGAGAAAACCAGAGCTACCAACCCTGCGTCAATCCAAGAGAATTGTTTAATTTTGCTCATTCAGACTGTGTTAGGAAAGAACAATCTGCTGTGCTTTTTACAACCCTGAAACGGGCTTCCGGGCCCAATGAACTGTTCAGAATTGCAATAGAAAAGAAATCCAATAGAAAGCGACTTAATAAAAATGAGCTCACAAAAGAATAAGGCGTATTGGTTTAATGATTCTTTAAAATTCAAATATAATGAGAGCGGATCATGACCTACCTCCGGCGACATCAGATTGGGGATGGAAATTTCATCACATTGGCATTCCGACTAAAAAGAAAATGCCGTGTGAAACATATTTAGAAAAATTAAGACTCTATGTCTCCGGTTTTGATACCAGTCCTTTCGGCATTGAATGGATGAGATTCGAGAAGGACAGCCCGGTCAATGACCTGGTTCAAGCGGTGCCCCATGTCGCATTCGAGGTAAGCAACATTGATCTTGAACTTTCTATGCATGACTTTCAGGTGTTATCCAGACCCGAATCGTACTTTGAAGGCATGAAAGTGGCAATGATCGAACATAACGGTGCGCCCATTGAGCTTATAGAATTCGAAAAGAATAAATAAGAAGATTTATGCTAACGCAGATGGTATAGTTGATGGTTTTCGGGCAATATTATACGCGCAGCTTCGATTATCCATCGTTTCTGTTTTGATGTCGGTTGACGAAGCTAATTTCAATTTCCTCAAAGAAATATCCGACGCTGTATCCGAAAATATCAGTATCCAGATAAAAATCATAAAAAACACCGCAAGCTGGGATTTTTAAAAACAAATCCATTATTGAATTTGTTGATATCATCTGAATTAGCATAAAGCATCAAGGAAATGGTCAAGAAGAAGGAGCTCTCAGCAGAGCAAAGAGGAGAACTACTCGGCACATTAAAGGCCCGTTTTAAGGATAACATGAACCGTCATCAGGGTATTGAATGGGCACAGGTACAAGCCAGGCTGGAGCATGCAACTGAAAAACTCTGGTCGCTTCGTGAAATGGAGAGAACCGGTGGTGAACCGGATGTTGCCGGTTATGATGAAAGAGCGGGAGAATACGTTTTTTATGATTGTTCTGCGGAAAGTCCCCTAGGCCGCAGAAGTATTTGTTACGACCGTGAAGGACAGGAATCGAGAAAAGAAAATAAGCCGGCAAATAACGCTGTTGATATGGCTGCTGCCATGGGTATTGAACTTCTAACCGAAGAACAATACCGGGCGCTCCAGGAACTTGGAACTTTCGATTCGAAAACATCGAGCTGGGTGAAAACGCCTCCAGAGATCAGACAGCTCGGAGGCGCCCTCTTTGCTGATTTCCGCTTCGGCAAGGTCTTCATATGTCACAACACTGCCCCCTCATATTACAGCTCCAGGGGATTCCGCGGTTCAATAAGGGTCTGAAACAGGGACGGCCTGGATGAACGCTGATTCAGAAAACCGGCTTTTGTACGAAATTACTTTTTACTATCTTGAGAAGAAAATAAGTCTGGTCATTTTGTTTAATTCAACCAACTCATCGTCATGAAGTCAATAATTTGGTGCTGTCCTTTTATTTTTCTGATAGTCATATCCTGTCAAAAGGCAGACAAGAAATATGTGTATGTGGATGGTAAAGACATGTATTCATCCAGGGGTGAGGTGTTGCAGCTGAAAGGCGTGAATCTGGGCAACTGGTTGCTGCCGGAGGGATATATGTTTAAAATGCGCGACTGTAATTCGCCGCGAAAAATAGACCAGGCGATACGCGAATTGATCGGTAATAGCGCTACCACGGCTTTCTGGGATGCTTTTCTGGATAACTATATCTCAGAAGCCGATATCCGTTGGTTGTCCGACGCAGGGGTCAACATCATACGTTTGCCATTTGATTATCGCTTATTGTGTCATGATGATTTTCTGGGCAGAGATATGCACGGTTATCAATACCTGGACAGTGCGGTCAATTGGTGTGCGAAATACAACATATATGTACTGTTTGATATGCATGGGGCTCCCGGTGGACAGACCGGTGACAATATCGATAACAGTGACGGTTATCCCTGGCTGATGGTGGATGAAGGGATGAAACAGATGGTCTGTGATCTCTGGCAGGATATCGCGAAGCGGTATGCCGGTGATACTGCCGTAATTGGTTATAACTTGTTGAACGAGCCAATCCCCCAGTACTTTGACGACGACAATCTGAAACCTCATCTGGAGCCTTTGTACAAGCGGATCACAGATGCAATCAGAGAGGTCGATCAGAACCATATCGTATTTCTGGGCGGGGCTGTCTGGGAGACCGATTTTTCGGTGTTCTCAGAACCTTTTGATGATCAGCTGGCCTATACGTTCCACAAGTACTGGATGCCTCCCGAACAAAAGGAAATACAACAGTATGTTGACTTCAGGGAAAAACATCAGGTGCCGATCCTGATGGGCGAAAGCGGTGAGAATGAAGATGAATGGGTGCGGCAATTCAGGGAGCTTCTGGACAGCAATGAAATTCACTGGACATTCTGGCCCTACAAGAAGATGGACAACACGCGTGGCCCCATGAACTTTGACAAACCCTCCGGATATGACAATTTCGTAAAATACGCGGAGAGCGACAGGAGCTCATTTGCCAGAATCAGGGCGTTGAAAGACAGTATTGACGGAATCAATCCGGAAGAGATCGTGGGCATATTAAACCAGTTTGTGGAAAACAGCAAGTTCGCGAACTGCTATCCCAACAAAGGTTATTGCGAAGCACTGGGATTAAAATTATAGCCTCGTCCGGCAACCTGGAGCCCATCCAGGAACGGCGATTTCTTGTCCTGGGGCATGGAAGAAAAGAAGAGGATCTATTGCTCGTAGAAATGCATATCGCGCATGTAGCGATAGGCTTTTGGCGGGACCATATACCGGACCTCCTTGCCCTGGCTGATGGCACTGCGTATGAAGCTGGAGGAGATGTCCATCATGGGAGCATCCATCCAGGTGGCATTGGGAATATCGGCCATGGATTCTCTGAGCGCACCGGAACGGGGATAGATGAGGCGGTGATACTTTTGTATGATCAGTTCGGCATGTTTCCATTTGTGAAAGGTCTTTAATCCGTCCGATCCCATGACAAGCTGAAATTCCATGGTGGGATTCTTTTCTGAAAGATAGGTGAGGGTGTCGATGGTATAGGAAGGCCTGGGCATGTGGAATTCGATGTCAGACTCCCTGAAGCGGGCGTCCTCTTCCACGGCCAGCCTGACCATCTCAAGACGGTGATAGCCTTTCAGCAGCGATTTTTTCTCTTTCAGTGGATTGTGCGGGCTCACCACGAACCAGAGCTGATCCAGGTCGCTGAATTCGATCATATAATTGGCAATGACCATATGACCGATATGGATCGGATTGAATGAACCGAAAAACAGCCCTGTTCTGGTCATTGATCAAGAAAATTTTTCACCATTGATTCGGCTTCTTTCAGTGCTGAATCCAGTTGGTCATTCACCAGTATTTTGTCAAAGTAAGGGGCGTAGCGCATCTCCCATTCAGCTTTTTCCAGCCGCCTCCGGAGTGAGTCAGGTTGATCCGTACCCCTGGCCCGCAACCGCTCCTCAAGGACCTGCAGCGAAGGAGGCATGACAAACATTGAAAGGGCGTTCTGTCCGAAACCTTTTTTCAGGTTCAGTCCTCCCTGCACATCAATATCAAATATTGCATGCTGTCCCTTCTCCCAGATCCTGTCAAGCTCACACTTCAGTGTCCCGTAATACCGTCCCGGATACACTTCCTCCCACTCGATGAATTCGTCGCAGTTGATTTTTGCCTGAAATTCTTCCAGTGTGATGAAATAGTATTCCCTTCCGTGTTTTTCTCCTTTCCTCGGCCTTCGGGACGTTGCCGAAATGCTGAATGCTAGCCCCAGGTCAAGTCCAAGCAGATGGCGGACGAGGGTGGATTTACCTGCTCCCGATGGTCCACTGAATATACACAGTTTCCCCTCCATTACAACACGTTGAGTATCTGTTCCCTGATCTGTTCAAGCGCATCTTTCATTTCCACCACCAGGCGCTGGATCTCCGCATGGTTCGCTTTCGATCCCAGCGTATTGATCTCCCGGCCCATCTCCTGGGAGATAAATCCCAGTTTCTTACCCACAGTCTCCGGTTCTTTCATGGTCTCCAGAAAATATTCACAGTGGTTCCTGAGTCTTGTCTTCTCTTCGGAAATATCAAATTTTTCCAGGTACAGGATCAGTTCCTGTTCAAACCGGTTTTCGTCGATCGCTTCCTTCTCCATGAATGACAACAGGTTATTTTCAATGCGCTCCCGGATACGGCGGATCCGGTCCTCTTCGGGTACTTCCACCTCTGACAGTTTCCCGGATATTACACTGATTTGTTCCCGAAAGTCTTTTTCAATGGCTTTGCCCTCCTGGATCCTGAAGCTGGAGACCTGATCAACCGCCTCCTGCAGTTTCCCGTGTACTTCCTTCCATTCGCTTTCCTCCAGGGCCGATCTTTCACTTTTAATAACTTCGGGCAGGCGCATAACAACCGTGAGGAGATCCCGGGAGGCTTCCATTCCCAGTTCCTCGGATATACGGCGGAGCTGGTGGTAATAACTTTTTACCACCGGTTCGTTAATCATCCCCGGCACATCATCGTCAATCTGCTCGCAGAAAAAGGTGCATTCAATTTTTCCCCGGATGAGCCGGGATGCGATGGTCTGCCTGATCTCCGGTTCCTTTTCCCTGTAAAGGGATGGCAACCTGGTACTTATGTCTATCTGTTTGCTGTTCAGGGATCTGATTTCGATGGTCAGTTTCTTATCGGGCAGCAGACACTCGGCTTTTCCGAAGCCGGTCATCGATCTTATCATGGATTGTAGATTCTGTTTGCGGTAAAAATAGTAAAATGCAAGGAACTCCCTAATTCGCTTTCGGAATGGTGAAACTGAAAGTGCTGCCTTCGCTGGGTTTGCTCCGGACCCTGATCTCGCCTCCATGCATTTCCACAAACTCCCTGCAGATGATCAGGCCGAGCCCGGTTCCCTTCTCCCCCGCAGTTCCGGTTGATTTAAATTTCTCATCGATCCGGAACAACCTGTTCAGATTCTCTGCCGAAATCCCGATCCCTTCATCCATGACCGACACCTCAATATGTGCATCCCTGGTGTGAACCTTCACCTCCACCTTCCCTTCCGGTCCGGTGAACTTCACCGCATTGGTCACCAGGTTCCTGATCACGCTGTTGATCATGTCCCGGTCTCCGTATGCATAGACCTCATCCGTTTCGGTATAATGGAGCATGATGCTTTTTTTCTCCGCCAGGATCCTGTGCAAATTGATGTTTTCCCGGATCAGGGTGGTGAGATTGAACCTGACCGGGTCATATTTGATCTTTCCCCGCTGGGACCTTGACCAGGTGAGCAGGTTCTCCAGCAGGGTGAGCAGGTGCTGGATCGACTGATGGATCTTTTGAAATCCGGCCCTGTGATCCTCCCTGTCGGTCGCATCGAAATTTTCGACCATCAGCTCACTGATGGACAACAGGCTTGAAAATGGATTTTTAAGGTCGTGGGAGATAATTGAAAAGAATTTATCCTTTGTTGCGTTCAGCTCTTTCAGGTTTTGTTCCGACTCCCTGAGCGCCTTGTTGGCTATGCTGATCTGCTGGTTCTGGTATTTCAGCAAACGGTTCGTCCTGGACTTGACAAGATATGTATATATCAACACTGCGATGGAAGAAACCGCAAGGACCTCAAGAAGAATGAACCACCAGGACATCCAGTAAGGCGGCTTGATGGTGATCCGCAACTGCAGGGGCGGATTGCTCCTGTACCCGTCCGCATTCTCTGCCACCACTTTCAGGAGATAGGTCCCGGCCCTCATGTTCGCATAGGACACATAGTTCCGGGTGCCCGCATTGTTCCACTCGGTTTCCAGGTTCTGCATGATATAGGAATAGTTCAGTTTCCCCGGGCGGAGGCTGTTCAGGGCTGAAAACTCGATGGAAAAGAATCGGTGGCGGTAATCCAGGATGATTTCTTCCTTGTAGGTCACATTTTCGCTTACATAATATTCTCCTTCATGCTCCAGGATCTGATCGGGATCATCTTCAAACGCCTCTTCGAGATCCACTCCTGCAATCTTAACTTCTTTACCCAGCACCTCCAGCTTGGTCAGCGTCACATTGGGCACATCCCTGACCGGTTCTATTTCAGAGGGGTCAATTACGTTCAGTCCGTATACTCCGCCGAAATACAGCTTCCCGTCATTCCCCCTGTGATAGGCCCCTCCATTGAACTCATTGCTCTGAAGGCCATCATTCATATCAAAATTCTTTACCTCAAAAGTTTCCAGGTTGAAGCGCATGATGCCGAGGTTGGAACTCATCCAGATGTGCCGGGAATCATCAGGAAGGATCCCGTAGATCACCTCATTGGCCAATCCCTCGCCCACACCGAAACGGCGGAATGAACCGGTGGCCGGATAGAACATATTCAATCCGCTGTTGGTCCCGATCCAGAACCTGCCCGTTTCATCTTCATAGATAGCGAATACAATGTTGTCCGAGATGGTGGTGGGATCATCGGGATCATTTGTATAGCTAATACATGTACCGTCCCGGGGATCCATTTTGCAGAGGCCGGATCCATATGTACCGATCCAGAGGTTGTCACCATGATCCTGGTAGATGGCCGAATAAATGAAATTATTTGGAAGGGAGGCGGGATCAGCCGGGTCATGCAGATACCGCCTGAAGGAACCTGACTCCGGATCGAAAAGATTCAGCCCGTTCCTGGTACCCACCCACAGATTTCCCTGCCGGTCTTCGTATATGGCCCTCACGGAGTTATCTGAAATGGATAAGGGGTCCTGCCGGTCATGGAGGAAATGAATAAAAGATTTGTCACCTGGCCGAAACAGGTTCAATCCGCCTCCATCGGTACCAATCCAGATCCTTCCCCGGCTGTCCTGGTAAATTTTCCTTATGGAACGACCCGAAAGCGATCGCGGGTTATCCGGATCATGGTCATAATGGGTAAAGATCCCCCTTCGCGGGTCATATACACTGATCCCGTGTGCATCTGTCCCCAACCAGATCTTCCCGTCGGAAGCCTCAAAGACGGTCCAGATGAACGAACTAACCAGGCTGTTGGGATCGAATGGATTGCTCTTAAAAAGGGTAAACCTGTTGGAGAGAGGGTCCAGGATGCTGATCCCCGCCCCGAATGTTCCGAACCATAGGCCACCGGAGCGGTCCTCAAAAATACAGTTGATCGAGTTTTCAGAGATGCTCTGGGGATCGGCCGGATTATGGAGGTAGTGGTCGCTGTTAAGGGTGGACGGATCAATCCTGAATACCCCGTTCCCGAAAGTGCCACACCATATGAACCCGTTGCCGTCCTCCAGCAGTGGTTTGAACGGATTGATAGCGAGGGAGTGTGTAACACCGGCCGGACTGATCACCTTCCGTAAAAGCCCTTCCGAAGGCCTGAAACAATACAGTCCCTCGTTTGTCTGCATCCAGACCTGGTCCAACCGGTCCACAAGCAAATTGGTGATTTCTGCATCCGGATTCCCGAACTCTGGGGAGAACAGCTTGTGCTGTCTGGCTCCTGACAGATCCAGTTTGAATAGTCTGGCATCACTTCCGATCCATATGGCGTCATCATGATGGTGCATGGAATGGATCCTGGTTCCGGCATGGATGATTCCGCCGGCCGTTTCCCTGAAGAAAAGACCTGATTTGGTATCATAACTGTAGAGCCCCTGATAACTTGCGATCCAGAAAATACCCGCATCGTCCTGGAGAAATCCGGTGATCCGCGAAGTGAGTCCTGACAGCTCCTTTTCCCCAGGGATAATCCGTTCCACCTCATTGGTGATCCTGTTCACCCGGTTCAGTCCCCGGACAGTTCCCACCCATAACTCATTCTGCAGGTCAGTGCCAATGGCTGTCACCGTGTCATTGGAAAGGGAGAAGGAAGATTCCGGGTCGTGCTGGATCGGGGTGAATATTCCTTTCCTTGGATTGTATTTGGTCAATCCCCCCTTCGATCCGAGCCAGATCATCCCGGTCTTATCCTCATAGATCTCCTCAATCCACTTATCTGCCAGAATATAGTGCTGATCGGTGGTAGCTCCGTAAACCGTAATGGATTGCCCGTCATATTTGTTGAGACCGTCTTCTGTACCGAACCACATAAAACCTTTGGAATCCTGGTAAATACAGTAGACCGAGCTGAGAGAAAGTCCGTCGTTGATGGTAATGCGTTTGAAGCGGACATATTCATCCTGACCTGAAAGAGGAAGGATGCAGCACAGTGTAAGCGAAAGAAGAAGATATAGGGTTCCTTTGGTCATACCGGCAAAAATATGAAGACCGCATCTTTTTCCCATGCACAAATTCCGCACCAAGTTAGCCATTCAGGAGATTTTAATCAATGGATTCCCGTTAAATAGGAAAAAAATGGTTCTCCTTGCGGTTCTGAGGGGTTTTCCTTAGCTTTACCTAACCAGCGTAAAATTCACCCCACGATGAAAAAAGTAGCTATGATCGGCCTAGCATGGCTGTTCATCATCAGTTGTTCAAGCACTACCCAAATGGATTCGATCGACACCACCACAGTGAAAGATGTGGATATTTACAAGTACCTGGGACGATGGTATGAGATTGCCAGGTTCCCGCACTCGTTTGAAAAGGGACTTGAAGGAGTGACCGCCGAATATTCCTTCCGGAAGGATGGAAAGATCCGGGTGATCAACAGCGGATATAAAGATTCGCTGAACGGGGAGCGATCCAGGATCGAGGGGAAGGCTAAAATTCCCGATAAAAGTCAGCCCGGCCGGTTAAAAGTCTCCTTTTTCCTCTTCTTCTATGGCGATTACTTCATCCTGGAACTTGACCCGGAATACCGGTGGGCCATGATCGGGAGCTCCAGTCCGAAATATTTCTGGATCCTGAGCCGTACTCCGCAGATGGATGAGGAGACGTACAGGATGCTGCTGGACAGGGCCAGGGAGCGGGGCTATGATCTGGATCAGCTGGTTGAGGTGGAACAACCCGGGTCGCAACAGGTACCTTGACAGCAAAAGATTCCTCCCATGTATTGAACTGGACGAGGACTTTACCTTGTAATGGTGGCAGGTTCCACCGGGACCTTGACCACGCCTTTGGATTTCCAGTTCCCCACCCTGTAATAAATCACCGACAGGATCATTCCCACCGCCCAGCCTGCGGGGATGGACCACCAGATCCCTGCCTCGCCAAGCCCGGCCCCCCTGAATGTCAGGGAGAAGATCTGCACCGTTTCCTGGCTCAGGAGCAAGGCTGCAGGAATGCGGACCAGCCAGAGGGAGATCAGGGTCATGAACATGGGGATCAGTGTATCTCCGGCTCCCCGCATGACCCCGTTGAAGATGAACATCCAGGTGAAAAGCAGGTAGAATGAAGTGACGATGGTCAGGTAATCGCCCCCGATCCTGACCACCGCAGGATCATGTGTAAAGAGCGTCATGAGCGGATACTTGAACAGAATCAGCAGCACGCTCATGACCACGGCCACACCGGAGGCCATGATCAGGGTTCGCCAGAGGCCGCGCTTCACCCTGGATATCTTCCCCGCGCCGATGTTCTGGCCCACGAAAGTGGCCAGGGCCTGGGAGAAGACCATGGAGGGGATGATGGCCAGGCTGTCAATCCGGCCGGCGGCGGTATAAGCAGCCACCACGTCGGTGCCGAATCCGTTCACGATTCCCAGCAGGGCAGTCATCCCCAGTGCAACAAAGGTCTGCTGCAACCCGGTGGGGAGACCGATGCGCAGGCTTTGTTTGAAAATTTCGAAATCGAAGGAAAATTCCCTGATGTTGAACTGAATCAGATCGTGATTGTGGTTGAGGTAGATCACCGCCACAGCAAATGCAACGCCCTGGGCGATGATCGTGGCAAGGGCCGCTCCCTCGATGCCCATGCCCAGTTTCACAATGAACAGGAGGTCCAGTCCGATATTCAGGATGGTGGCCAGGATCAGGAAATACAGGGGTGTCGTTGAATCTCCCATTCCCCGGAGCACAGCGGCCACACCGTTGTATCCGAAAAAAACGACCAGGCCGGCTACATAGATGGAGAAATAAGTGTTTGCAGTAGGTATCAGTTCCTCGGGAAGTTTGATCAACCGGAAGATCTGTTCCGAAAAGGTGAGTCCCACCACGGTCATCACCACGGCAAAGGCTGCCAGGATGATGAATAGGGTGTCGATGGCACGTTTCACCTTGTCGTAATTTTTGGCTCCGAAATACTGTGAAATGACGATGGTGCCTCCGGTGGAGATGCCGATGATCAATGCAACGAGCGTGAAAATGATGGGGAAGGAAGCCCCCACTGAAGCCAGGGCTTCCTTTCCGAGAAACCGTCCCACGATGATCTGGTCGACGAAGGTATAGAGCTGCTGAAACATATGTCCCACCAGCATGGGGATGGCAAACCAAAAAATATTCCTTCCTTCTTTTCCCTTCGTGAGATCTTTCATCCAGTCCAGTTAAGCCGACAAATTTCGGTATTTTATCATCAACATTCCAAGAAACAGGTGAAAGTCGGGATTGTTTGTTTAAAAATACCCATATATAGGGATCACGGAAAGTCCGGTTTACAGTAGTTTTGCAAACAATTAACCTTTTTGCCGATTAAATTGTTTATTGATACCGGGGGGCAGATTTGTGATGGAGATTGTGAAAACATATCTGGGTGAATTGCTCATTCTTGTCAATGAGATGTCACCTTACCTGTTACTGGGATTCTTCTTTGCGGGATTACTCAGGGTACTTTTTCCGCGCCGCTACATCACCAGGTACATGGGCCAGCGTAATTTTCGTTCCGTATTGAATGCATCCTTGCTGGGGATCCCCATGCCGCTCTGCTCCTGTGGCGTCCTGCCGGCGGGGATCGGCTTTTACAGGAACGGGGCCCGAAGGGGGTCCACGATCTCATTCCTGATCTCCACACCACAGACCGGTGTGGATTCTATACTGGCCACATACGCGCTGCTTGGTCTGCCCCTGGCCATTATACGCCCGGTTGTGGCGCTGGTGACCGGTGTTTTCGGCGGCATGATGGGCAACCTTACTGACCGAAACGGGGATGGGGCTGATCAAAAACAGGATACGCAACCACAGGAATACGACCGTTCCGTCAGGGAATTTTTCAGGTACGGATTCGTTGAACTGATCCAGGATATCTCGAAATGGCTGATCATCGGCATGCTGTTAGCCGCTTTCCTTGCAGTCATCATCCCGGATGACTTCTTCATTAGGAACATCTCCAGTGAATACCTGGCTATGTTCCTGATGCTGCTGGCATCGGTCCCCCTCTACATCTGTGCCACAGGTTCCATCCCCATTGCCGCGGTTCTGATGTTGAAAGGATTGTCACCCGGGGCGGCACTGGTACTGTTGATGGCCGGTCCGGCCACCAACATTGCCACCATGGCGGTGATCGGGAACACCATGGGAAAAAAATCACTCCGGGCATACCTGGTCAGCATCATCGGGGGAGCACTCCTGTTCGGAACGCTGATCAATGAGCTGGTACCCAGGGAATGGATCACAGGGTTCATCTCACCCGATCTCCATTCCGCCATGCATGAGCATCCGTCCGGCTGGTTTGAATGGGCCTCCACGGCAGTCCTGGTACTGCTGATACTCAACGGGTACCTGATGAAATTTATCTCCGGGAGGAGAGAGAAAATAAGTGATCATGATAAAAGGCAGATGATGCGATCAAACATACATACATTCAGGGTGGAAGGAATGACGTGCAACCATTGCAAAGCAAGCGTGGAAAATGGATTAAAAGCCCATCCGTTCATCGCGGATGTTCTGGCCGATCCATCCGGGGACAGGGTAACCATCCACGCAGAAACGCTGGATGAGTCAAAGGTGCGGAACACCGTGGAAGGACTCGGATACCGTTATCTGGGGAGATTGGAGTAAGATGACACTCAATGACCTGCATACCGGAGAGGCGGGGATCATCACCAGGATCCGCGGTAGAGGTGCGTTCCGCCGCCGGATCACAGAGATGGGTTTCATCCGGGGGAAGCAGGTTACCGTGATCAAATCAGCACCCCTGAAAGATCCGGTGGAATACCGGATCCTGGACAGCAATGTGTCCCTCAGAAGGAGCGAAGCCGATCTGATCGAGGTGGTGACCGATCCGGCTGAACTGAAAGCAATCCCGACAGCCGGCCCCGGGCTCAATGGATCATCCGCCAGGACGATCCTGGTAAAACCTGAAAAGATCATTGATGTGGCGCTGGTGGGAAACCCCAATTGCGGCAAGACCACGCTTTTCAACAGGGTTTCCCATTCACGGGAACATGTGGGGAATTACCCGGGAGTTACGGTGGATTCAAAGCAGGCTTTTTTCTCCCACAGGGGCTATACCTTCCGGATCACAGATCTTCCCGGTACCTACTCCCTGTCGGATTACTCCAGCGAGGAGCGGTATGTAACCGAACAGATACTGAAGCATAATCCTGATGTGGTGGTTAATGTGGTGGATGCAAACAACCTGGAGCGGAGCCTGTACCTGACCAGCCAGCTGATCGATATGGACATCACCGTCGTGCTTGCCCTGAACATGTACGATGACCTGATGGAAAACAAAGATGCACTGGATCTTGACTTGCTCGGCGAGTTGCTGGGTATCAGGGTAGTACCAACCATCAGTCACCGGGGGAAAGGGATATTCCGCCTGCTGAACCATGTGATAAGGGTGTACGAGGGGAAAGATCCGGTGACCCGCCATATCCACATCAGTTACGGGGAGGAGATCGAGCTTTCCATTGAACGGATCCAGGAAAAGATCAGGAAAAATCCCTCGTTTACAGACCACTACTCCTCCAGGTTCATCGCTCTGAGGTTGCTGGAGGACGGCGGAAGTTGTGACAGGATCCTGTCTGAAACAGAAAATACAGCGGAGATCCGGCAGGTAGCCGGCGAAGAAATTCAGCGACTGGAAGATCTTCTCAAGGAGGATGCGGAAACCCTGGTGGCCGGTGCACGGTACGGCTTTATCGCCGGGGCGCTGAAAGAAACGATGCAAAAGAGCGGCCGGACGCCGGGATTGACCAGGTCACAGCGAATAGACAGGATTCTGACCCACAAGTACCTGGGGATCCCTATTTTCCTGTTATTTCTATGGCTCACCTTCCATGCCACTTTTTCACTGGGCAGGTATCCCATGGAATGGATCGAGGCAGGGGTCGACCTGGTGGGTTCAGCGGTCAGGAATCACATGGCAGCCGGCATCATCAGGGATATGCTGGTGGACGGTGTGATCGGGGGCGTGGGCGGCGTGATCGTCTTCCTGCCCAATATCCTGATCCTTTTCTTTTTCATTTCCCTGATGGAGGATACGGGCTACATGGCCCGGACGGCGTTTATCATGGACAGGGTCATGCACCTGTTCGGCCTCCATGGAAAATCCTTTATCCCCCTGATCATGGGATTTGGCTGCAATGTGCCGGCCATCATGGCTACGAGGACGCTGGAGAATAAGAATGACAGGATCCTCACCATGCTGATCATCCCTTTCATGTCCTGCAGTGCAAGGCTCCCCGTGTATGTGCTTGTGGCGGGAGCGGTATTTCCCGAAAGGGCCGGGAATGTCATCTTCCTGCTTTATATGCTGGGAGTGGCGGTCTCATTACTTATGTCCGTTTTTTTCAAGAAAACGATTTTCAGGCACAAAGAAGCTCCTTTTGTGATGGAATTGCCTGTGTACCGTTATCCGGGTATCAGGGTCATCCTGCGTCATATGTGGCGCAAAGGGGCGCATTATCTGAAAAAAATGGGAGGCGTGATCCTGCTGGCATCCATTGTGATCTGGGCCCTGGGATATTTTCCAAGGGAAATACCGCAACAGGTCAGCGAAGCCGGTGTGGAAAACACGGCAGCACAACTGCCAGAAGAGCCAAACGCCGCACAACTGGAAAATTCACTGATCGGCAGACTGGGCAAATCCATCGAACCCCTGGTCAGGCCCTTGGGATTTGACTGGAAGATGGGCGTCAGTCTTCTGAGCGGATTTGCAGCCAAAGAGATTGTGGTAAGCACCATGGGGGTATTGTACCAGGCAGACGAGGGACCGGAAGCTACTGCTTCGCTGCAGACCCGGATCAGTGAACAGGTCTATACTTCGGGTCCGAAAAAAGGAGCGCCTGTATTCACGCCACTCTCTGGATTTTCATTCCTGATATTCGTTCTTCTGTATCTTCCCTGTGTGGCTGTAGTTACGGCAGTGGGAAGGGAATCCGGCAGCTGGAAGTGGTCCGTTTTCGTGCTCATCTATACCACGGTGATTGCCTGGGTTGCCAGCTTTACGGTCTACCAGCTGGGCAGCTTGCTGCAAATTGGATGAATTTTATATCTTGCGTGACTTATATCCGGATTTAAGCGATTACCGATGGGAAAAAAATTCTCGTTTCTGTTTTCCATGTCGTTCATGGGGGTTCTGATGGTTGTTCTGATCGTTGTGCTGGCCCTGTCCACCTTCGTGGAAAGCGCCTACGATACAGAGACGGCATGGGCTGTCTCCTATGGAACGCACTGGTTCGAATTTTTGCTGCTGCTGATCGCGGTCAATCTGACGGGGGTGATGATCCGTTATCAGTTCTTCACAAAGAAAAAAATCACAGTGCTTACATTTCACATCGCCTTTATCCTGATCCTGGCAGGAGCGGCGGTCACCCGCTTCATCAGTTATGAGGGGGTCATGCATATCAGGGAAAATGATGCGGCGGGCAGCATGCTCAGTGATAATACATATATCCGGGTGGAACTTGAATCCGGGGGACAACGGGCTGAAAGCATCGAGGAGGTGAAGCTTTCTGAACTGACCCCGCGGGATTACCGTCACAGGACCGGGATAGGCGGTGAGCGGGTGAAGATCAGGTCCACCGGTTACATGGCCAATGCCATGGAACAATTTGTGGCCTCTCCGGGTGGGACCCCGTTTATCCAGCTGGCGGTTGTGGGGGAAAGACAGACTTCGGTGGGGATCCCATCGGGAGAGAGCAGAAATGCCGCCGGAATGGAGATCGCTTTCAACAGTGAAGATACGCTGGCCATTCTCCGGATCTTTTCCGAAGGTGAACAGATCCGTGCGTATGCCCCGTTTACCGTCATTGCCATGCAGATGGGGGGAGAATCAAGGCTGGAATACGGGGCCGGTGAACCGATTCCCCTCACCGAGGGGACACTCTATACCCTCGGGCATATGAGAATGGCCCTGCAGCGTTACCTGCCTTCCGCAAAGAAACAGCTTGTGAGGGCACCGGCAGGACAGATGGGAACTTACCAGGGTGCCGTGCAGCTGGAGATCAAATACCGGGGAATGACCTCCGAGGTGATCGTTCCGGGAATGGCCGGGAGCACAGGCATTCCTGTCTCCGGGACGATGGGCGATCTTTCCTACCGGATCCTGTACGGTTCCAGGGAGATCCCGATTCCGTTTTCCCTGTACCTGAAAGATTTCGAAGTGGAACGTTATCCCGGTTCCAACAGTCCCTCTTCCTTCGCCAGTGAAGTGACATTGATCGATGAAGAAATGGGGATCCGGGAGGACCGGCGGATTTTCATGAATAACGTACTGAAACACAGGGGTTACAGGTTTTATCAGGCTTCCTATGACAACGATGAGCGGGGAACGGTACTTTCCGTGAACAAGGACAGGCTGGGCACATTCATTACCTATCTGGGATACCTTGCGCTGATCGGGGCCATGTTCCTGTCACTTTTTGCGCCCGGTACCAGGTTCGCACGGATTGCAAAGAAATCCGGGTCCGTATCGAAAAAGGGCTTGGTCATCCTGTTGCTCCTGGGAGCAGGTTATTCCTTGTTTTCACAGCAGCTGGTCCCTCCGAAGGATGTGGCACACGAATTTGGAGAATTATGGGTACAGGACAAAGGAGGGCGCTTTGAGCCCATGAATACACTCTCCAGCGAGGTGGTCAGGAAGGTGACCAAAAAGACGCGTTACCGGGATTACTCACCGGACCAGGTCCTGCTCGGTATGATCCTTTACCCGGAAGCATGGAGGGGAGAGCCGCTGTTTAAAATCAGGAATCCGGAATTACACCGGTTGATCGGTTACAGGGGAGAGATGGTCAGTTTCAATGACCTGATGGATTCCACCGGGAATGCCTACCTGCTCACAGAACATGTGAATGCGGCCTATTCCAAGGAAGTGCCCGACCAGACAGAACTGGACAAGGAGGTGATCAAGCTGGATGACCGGATCAATGCACTTTTCCTGGTACAGTCGGGAAGTCTTCTCAGGATCCTGCCCGATCCCGGAGCCGAAAACCATCGATGGGCTTCCGTCTATGAGGCACGGACTGGAAAGATGCAGCAACAGAACGATACCATGGCCACCGTATTCCTCCGGTATCTGAACGCCGTCCAGCGGGGGGAATATTCCGCTGCCCGTTCCCACCTTGAGACGCTTCATGATAACCAGATAGCCGGGGAGGAGCTGTTGCCGTCACCCGCCAGGAAGAAGACAGAGATTCTTTACAACCGGATCGACATCTTCCCCAGGCTTGCAAGATTTTACGGGATTTTCGGGATCTTTCTGGTAGTCCTCCAGTTCCTGATCGTTTTCAAGCCTCGCAAAGTGTTCAGGACCCTTTTCAGGGTGGGAGTGATCCACCTGGCCGTGGCATTTGTCATTCATGGCATTGCCCTGGCGGCCAGATGGTATATCAGCGGACACGCCCCCATGAGCAACGGGTATGAATCCATGATCTTCATGTCGTGGGTCACCCTGCTGGCCGGGCTCATTTTTGCCAGGCGTTCGGGATACGCCATTGCCCTGACAGCCATCCTTTCCGCCCTGGCGCTGATGGTGGCCCAGATGAGCAACATGAATCCTGAGATCACCAACCTGGTTCCCGTCCTGAAATCCGTGTGGCTCACCATTCATGTGACTGTCATTATGGCCGGGTACGGGTTCCTGGGACTGGCCTCCATCCTGGGATTACTCAACCTGTTTCTCTATGCATCGCTGGGCGCTTCCAACGCGGGCCGTCTGCGTGATGTGATTATCGAAGTGACCCGGGTCAATCATCTCACCCTCATCGTGGGACTTTATTTCATGACTGCAGGGGTGTTCCTGGGAGGGGTATGGGCCAATGAATCATGGGGCCGGTACTGGGGATGGGATCCCAAAGAAACCTGGGCCCTCATCACGGTCCTGGTTTATGCCTTTGTGACCCATATGCACCGGATACCCGGACTGCGCGGGAATTTCGCCTTTAACCTGGCTTCTTTCACCGCCTATGCATCGGTGCTGATGACCTATTTCGGGGTGAATTATTTCCTGGGAGGAATCCATTCCTATGCCAGCGGCTCGGCCTTTAAACTGCCCTGGTTCACCTACCTGTTCATGGCTTTGCTCGCCGGACTGGCTTACCTGGCCTATCACCGGCAGCGTGAATATCTGCCGGACAGGGAGAACGAGACGGACCGGCCGGAAGCGCCCGGTCCGCCTGAGGGCGAAGTACCATAGGATCAGGGTTCAAGGATCATGTATACATGGTAATTTTCGAAAGCGACGAACCCGAGGCTTTCGTAAAGATGAATGGCCACTTTGTTTTCATCGTGCACTTCCAGTTTAACCGGACAGGATTTTTTCCTGGCATGCTTCAGGGATTCCAGGGCCAGGATTTTTCCCAGTCCCTTTCCCTGGTGGGAAGGCCGGATGGCGAAATGGTGCAGGTGGAGGCGTCTCCCGTCATAGGTCATCCATGAGGTACCCACGATCCGGCCGCCGGGTTGTTCTTCCATGACCAGGAATGCACCCCCCTGGTCGTTGCACCGGCGGATCACTGCGGGGGTATCACCCCGGTCCGCCCGATAGATGCCTGTATCTTCCCAGAGCTGCCTGATGTGTGGATAATCCCCTTCACGATACTGACGGATGACCATTTTTGATCAGGCTTTGACCACATAGACCTGGCCGGTTTCATACCGGATGATCCGGACCTTCTCGCCTCTCTCGATCAGTCCGTATTCCGATTTTGCATCATAGAGCTTGTCGTTTACCATCACTTTGCCGGAAGGACGCAATACGGTATGGGCCACTCCCGTCTCCCCCACCAGTGTACGCTGTTCGATGTCCACGCCCAGAAAACCATCATCAACCCGTTGCTCACTTCTGAGTGACAGGTTGCCGAAGGCGGTGGAGGTAAGCAGTTTCCTGGTGGCCCACAGGGAGAAGATCAGGCCAAGCAGCACCGAAACCAGTACCAGGCTGAGGGATTTCATCAGCAATCCAAGTCCCTCTCCGGTAAATTCGGGCTCTTCGAATACCACGTTGTCCACCAGGCTCAGCGTAAGTCCGGTGATCATCGCAATGATCCCTGCAATTCCCGCCACCCCGAACCCGGGTATGGCAAAAATTTCCACCATGATCAGGATGATCCCCACAATGAAAAGGATCAGCTCCCAGTATTCGGCCATTCCTTCGAGGTAAAGGGGGGCAAAATAGAGCAGTGCAGCCAGAGCAGCGATGGCCAGCGGGAATCCGATGCCGGGTGATTGCAGTTCGAAATAGATCCCGCCGATGATGGCCATGATCAGCAATCCGCTGATCACCGGGTTGATCAGGAATCCGATGATCTTATCGATGGCTGTGGGCTTATAGGTACGCAATTCATACGTCTTGATGCCACTCAGATCGATGACTTCTTCCACGGAGTTCACAATCCCCTCGCAGTATCCGTTTATCATGGCTTCGGATGCGGTAAAGGTGAGAACCTGGCCTGTATCGACCACTCCCTCCACAAATAACCTGGGATCGACCATGGCTTCTGCAATGAGCGGATTACGGTGCCATACCAGCGTGGTATCGGTTCCCCGGATGATGGTGTCCCTTCCGTGTGCCTCAGCTGTGGCCCGCATGGTGGCCCGCATGTAGGACTGGTATTTGTCCGGCACCTGTGCCCCGGTCTGGTTCACAACGGTGGCCGCACCTATCTTGGCGCCGGGTTTCATGTAAATGCTGTCACAGGCAATGGCAATCAGTGCACCGGCCGAGGCTGCATTATCGTCAATGAAAACATAGACCGGGACGGACGCATTGAGGATCTTCGTGCGGATGGAATCGGCCGCTGCCACCTCGCCTCCATAGGTGTTCATCTGAATGATCACCAGTTCTGCACCCAGTGCCTGAGCCTCTTTAAATGCTTCCTGGGTGACCCTCCAGGAGGGTGCTGCAATGTCGTCCCTGATGTCGAAGGTATAGATCAGCATTTTCCTGCCTGCAGTGGTATCCACCGGGAGATTGCCGGGAGGGAGATTCGTGACACTCCTGCTGCTGTCCGGTACCACCTGACTGCTGAAAACCACCGCCAGCAGAAGTCCGGCAACCATGTACTTGATCCGCTTCATCTTGAATTTTTATATCCTCAAAAGTACGAATATTTTCTGCTAAATTTGTGGGGTCATTCAAATCATCCATATGGAACTAAACAAACTCACGGCCATATCGCCGCTTGATGGCCGCTACAGGTCCAGAACAGAACAGCTGTCCGATTATTTCTCCGAATATGCACTGATCAAATACAGGATCATGGTTGAGGTGGAATACTTCATCGCCCTTGCCATGACCGGAATTTCAGGACTGGCCGGACTGGGAACGGAACAGTTCGAAGCACTGAGGGAAACCTTCCTGAATTTTTCCAGGGAGGATGCTGAGAAGGTCAAGAAGATCGAAAAGGTCACCAACCATGACGTGAAGGCAGTGGAGTATTATCTGAAGGAAAAACTCCGGGAGATGGGACTGGGAAACTATGGTGAGTTCGTCCATTTCGGCCTTACCTCGCAGGACATCAACAATACCGCCATCCCACTTTCGCTGAAGGATGCCATTCAGAATGTGTATTATCCATTCCTGGAAGAGGTCACCCAGACACTGGAAAGGCTGGCTTCCCGGTGGGACCATATCCCGATGCTTGCAAGGACGCACGGTCAGCCTGCCTCCCCTACGAAACTTGGCAAGGAGATCAGGGTATTCATTAAAAGGCTGGAGGTGCAGCTGGAACAGCTGGAAGGGATACCGGTCCCCGCCAAATTCGGTGGTGCCACCGGGAATATGAATGCGCATGTGGTTGCCTATCCGGAGATAGACTGGTTCCGGTTCGGTGAGCATTTTGTGGGAGAGATCCTGGGGCTGAAACGTTCCTGGCCCACCACCCAGATTGACCACTATGACAATCTTGCAGCCATATTTCATGCCCTGGAAAGGATCAATACCATTTTGATCGACCTTTGCAGAGATATGTGGACCTACATCTCCCTGGAGTATTTCAGGCAACAGATCAAAAAAGGGGAGATAGGCTCCTCCGCCATGCCCCACAAGGTGAATCCCATTGATTTTGAAAATGCGGAGGGCAATCTGGGAGTGGCCGTCGCACTGTTCAGTCACCTGGCTTCCAAGCTGCCGGTCTCCAGGCTTCAGCGTGATCTGACCGATTCGACGGTCCTCCGCAATGTGGGGGTACCCCTGGGCCACACACTGATCAGCCTGCAGTCGCTCAACGCGGGACTGAACAAACTCATCGTCAACGAGGAGATGATCCGGGCCGACCTGGAAAAGAACTGGGTTGTGGTGGCCGAAGCGATCCAGTCGGTGCTCAGGAGGGAACAGTACCCCCAACCATACGAAGCACTGCTGGAGCTTACCCGAACCCATGAAACCGTTACGCGGGAAACGATCCATGATTTTATCCGGGGACTATCCGTTTCGGACGCGGTGAAGGAAGAATTGATGAAAATTACACCCTGGAATTATACAGGATTGTAAATTCTTCCGTTAGAGTTAATGAAACTGACCCGATGAAGCGTTTTCTGAAGCTTTTAAAATATCTATTGCCCTATAAGTGGTATGTGGTCCAGAATATTGCCTACAATATCCTGGGGGCCTTCTTTGCGCTTTTTTCCTTTGCCATGGTGATCCCGTTCCTCAGGATCCTTTTTGACAATCAACCCATCGTGACCGAGCCCATGGATTTTAAGCTGAGTACGGACTATTTCATGCATTCCCTCAACTACCTGATGGGCAAATTGATGCTGGAAAGCGGAAAGACCACCGTACTGGTAATGGTGAGCGTCATGGTGGTGATCTTCAGTCTTCTGAAGAACGGATTCACTTTTTTTGCCAATTATGTGCTGGCACCCATCCGGGCGTTTACCGTGAGGGACATCCGCAATGATATCTACCGCAAAGTGCTGAAACTGCCGCTCTCTTACTATACAGAGGCCCGCAAGGGGGATGTGATCGCCAGGATCTCCAACGACGTGCAGGAAATCGAAGCCTCCATCATGAGTTCCCTCCAGATGCTGTTCAGGGACCCGATCACCATTGTCATTTACCTGATCTTTCTTTTTTCCATCAGTGTGAACCTGACGCTCTTCGTGGTTGTGATCCTTCCCCTCACCGCGCTGCTGATCGGCAGGATCGCCCGCAGCCTGAGAAAAACCTCCTTCCGGGGACAGCAGCGGCTCGGGGAATTGCTGGCACTGCTGGAGGAAACCCTGACCGGGCTCAGGATCATCAAGGCTTTCAACGGGGAGGAGGAAATGAAGACGAAGTTCTTCCACACCAACAACCGGTTTTCGCTGCTACTGAGAAAGGTGATGCGAAGGAGGTACCTGGCCAGTCCGCTGAGTGAGTTCCTTGGCACCATTGTGCTGATGATCATCATGGCCTATGGCGGATCGCTGGTGCTTTCGGGCGGAGGCAGGCTCAGCGGGGAAAGCCTGATCTTTTTCCTGATCATCTTCAGCCAGGTGATCACTCCGGCCAAGAATTTCACTTCGGCATATTTCAATATCCAGAAGGGGATGGCCTCGGTCGACCGGGTGGACCATCTGCTGGATGCAGACATTAAGATCGAGGAAAAGCCCGATGCGATTCCGGTAAGCACGTTCAACGACTGTATTGAGTACCGGAATGTTTCCTTCAAATACGACAGGGAGTATGTGCTTAAAAATATCTCCTTTACCATCAAAAAAGGCCAGACCATTGCGCTGGTGGGAAAATCGGGTGCGGGGAAATCAACCCTGGTGGACCTGTTGCCCAGGTTCATGGACGTAACGGAGGGTGAGATCCTCATAGACGGAATCCCTGTTCAGCATTACAAGATCAAACCATTGAGAAATCTGATGGGTGTCGTGAGCCAGCAATCCATCCTGTTCAACGATTCTTTCAGGAACAACATCGCCTTCGGCGCCAACGGGGCCAGCATGGAAGAGATCGTCCATGCTGCCCGGGTGGCCAATGCGCACGATTTTATCATGGAAACGGAGAACCAGTATGATGAAGGGGTGGGAGAATCGGGAGGAAAACTATCCGGCGGACAAAAACAGCGGATCAGCATTGCCAGGGCCGTGCTTGCCAATCCGCCCATCCTGATCCTGGATGAAGCCACTTCTGCGCTGGATACGGAGTCTGAAAGGCTGGTCCAGGATGCCATTATCAATCTGATGCAGCACAGGACCTCCATTGTGATCGCCCACAGGCTCTCCACCATCAAGCATGCCGATCTCATCCTGGTGATCGATGAGGGTAAGATCCTGGAGCGTGGCAGTCATGAGGAACTGATCAGGAAAAAGGGAGGGCTTTACAAGAAACTTCATTCCATGCAGATGTATTGACCTTTTACATGAAGATCAGCGGTTTTTCCATGGGCAAGAATGCCCTCAAGCTTTATTACCCCATGCGGCAGTCCATCGAGTCGATCCTGCCCATCGTGGATGAATTTGTGGTGGCGCTGGGGGACTGCGATCCGGATGATACCACCCGTGAGGAGATCGAAGCCATCGGCAGCGACAAGATCAGGATCATCGATACGGTATGGGATATTGAGAAATATCCCCGGGGCATGGAGCATGCCCACCAGACCGACATTGCCAAAAATCATTGTACGGGCGACTGGCTCTTCTACCTGCAGTCGGACGAGGTGGTCCACGAAAAGGACCTGCAGAAGATCCGGGACCGCTGCCGGCAGCTGCTGGATGAACGGGAGGTGGAGGGATTGCTCTTCCGTTACCTCCATTTCTGGGGCGACTATGCCCATGTGCAGGACTCCCATTGCTGGTACAGGAAAGAGATACGGATTGTGCGGAACGATCCTGACATTCATTCCTGGGAATCGGCCCAATCCTTCCGGCGGATCCCGGATTTCGACGGATTGAACTACAGGAAGCATGAGGGAACATCCAAGCTCAGGGTGGCCGGGGTGGATGCTGAGATCTTTCATTACGGTTGGGTTCGACCCCCCGCAATCATGCAGGACAAGATCAAGGTATTCAGCATGAACCACAAAGGGCGGGAGAAGATCGAACAGCAGATTGAGGCACATCTGTTCGACCGCGTCTTCGATTACGGGAACCT